>NZ_JAJLOZ010000050.1:0-35165 GCF_025548615.1 Arthrobacter sp. A2-55
AAGCCGGGCCCGCCCGCCAGACCTTGCCCGCCGCCGTCGTCCGCGAACGGCGTTTCCCGCATGCCGGCGTCCCGGCGCAGGGAAGCCAGCCGGCGGACCAGCGGGGCGAAGAGCGCCTGGCCGGCGCTGTGGAAGCCGCTGACGGTGACGGTGCCGCGGGCGTCGTGCTGGTACGCGCCGATGGCTGCCTGTGCCGTGGCCATGGCGTTGATGACCTCCGCGCCGGCGTCCGCCAGCACCTGCCCGGCCTCCGTGAGCACCAGGTTCCGGCCGTCCTTGCGCGTGAGCGGGGTGTCCACCTGGCGCTGGAGCAGGGAAATCTGCTGGGACACGGCAGAGGGCGTCACGGACAGGGTTTCCGCGACAGCCTTGACGCTGCCCAGCTCGCCGAGCTCGCGCAGCATCTGCAGTTGATGTAATTCCACGCCGCCAGCGTACCATTTAGCATTCACTTAATCGATGATGGAGCAAAATTCGATTGTGCTAAATGGTTGCCGGGGCTGTAATGGATACAGTCAACCACCAAAACAGGAAAGTCGCCCATGAAAGCTCTGTACAAGTCCGGCGCACACGCAGGATTCGAACTCGTCGACCGCCCCGAGCCGGAAACCGGCACCCGCGAGGTCAAAATCAAGGTGGCCGCCACAGGCCTGTGCGGCACAGATCTGCACATCCTGGCATGGGACGCCTGGGCTGCCGCCAACATCGAGGCCCCGCTCATTGCGGGCCACGAATTCTACGGCGAAGTGGTGGAAGTGGGCGCGGACGTCCATGACGTCAAGGTGGGCGACAAGGTCTCCGGCGAGGGCCACGTGGTCTGCGGCATGTGCCGGAACTGCCGTGCCGGCCGCCGCCACATGTGCATCAACACCATCTCCGTGGGCGTGCAGCGCGACGGCGCCTTCGCCGAATACGTGGTGATCCCCGAATCCAACGTCTGGGTCCACCACGACCCCTCAATCACCCCGGAATTGGGCGCCATCTTCGATCCCCTCGGCAACGCCGTCCACACGGCCCTCAGCTACGGCCTGGTCGGGGAGGACGTGCTCATCACCGGCGCGGGCCCCATCGGCCTGATGGCCGTGGCCGTTGCCCGACACGCCGGGGCCCGCAAGATCGCCATCACCGACATCTCCGAGCCGCGCCTGGCCATGGCCGCCTCCATGGGCGCCGACCTGGCCGTCAACGTCGCCACCACCCGCCTCAAGGACGCCCAGCGCGAGCTCGGCATGCGCGAGGGGTTCGACGTCGGCCTGGAAATGTCCGGCCACCGCACCGCCCTGCCGGAAATGATCGACAACATGAACCACGGTGGCCGCATCGCCATGTTGGGCCTGCCGAGCGAGTCCATCGACATCAACTGGGGCAAGGTGGTCACGCACATGCTCACGCTCAAGGGCATCTACGGCCGCGAAATGTTCGAGACCTGGTACGCCATGTCCGCCATGCTCTCCTCCAACCCCGTGCTGCGCACCGCCGTGGCCTCCGTGGTCACCGACCGCCTGCCCGCCACCGAATGGGAGCAGGCCTTTGAGATCGCCAAGTCCGGCCGCGGTGGCAAAGTGGTCCTTGACTGGTCCGTCTTTTCCTAGCCACCGTTCTTCCAGCCACCCGGCGAGGACGACGGCGGAACCGCCTTCCGCCGTCGTCCTCCTTCCGCCCCTCCCACCCACCAGGAGTCCCGATGTACACCTCCCTTAAAGGCCAGCTCACCGCAGAGCTGGACGAAATCCGCACCGCCGGGCTGTTCAAGACCGAACGCCAAATCACCTCCGCCCAGTCCAGCCACGTGACGGCCGGGCCCCTGGATGGCGCAACGGCCCCCGTGCTGAACTTCTGCGCCAACAACTACCTGGGCCTGGCCGACCACCCGGAGATCATCGCGGCCGCCAAGGGCGCCATGGACAGCCACGGCTTCGGCATGGCCAGCGTGCGCTTCATTTGCGGCACGCAGGACCTGCACCTGGAACTGGAGGCTGCGGTCTCGAAGTTCCTGGGCACGGAGGACACCATCCTGTTCTCCTCCTGCTTTGACGCGAACGGCGGCGTGTTTGAATCGCTGTTCGGCGCGGAGGACGCCATCATTTCCGACGCCCTGAACCACGCCTCCATCATTGACGGCATCCGCCTGTCCAAGGCCGCCCGCTTCCGCTACGCCAACCAGGACATGGCGGACCTTGAGGTCCAGCTGCAGGCTGCGGCTGCCATGAACGACGGCGGCGGGGCCCGGCGGACCATCATCGTCACCGACGGAGTGTTCTCCATGGACGGCTTCCTGGCACCGCTGGAGTCCATCTGCGACTTGGCGGACAAGTACGGAGCGCTGGTCATGGTGGACGACTCGCACGCAGTGGGCTTCATGGGTGCCACGGGGGCCGGAACCCCGGAGCACGCCGGCGTCTCCGACCGTGTCGACATCTACACCGGCACCTTCGGCAAGGCCCTGGGCGGCGCGTCCGGCGGCTACGTCTCCGGCCGCGGCGAAATCGTTGCCATGCTGCGCCAGAAGGCCCGCCCGTACCTGTTCTCCAATTCGCTGGCCCCGGCCATTGTCGCCGCCACGCTCAAGGCCCTGGAACTGGTGGCCGGCTCCGCCGAACTGCGCACGCGCCTTTTCGAAAACGCCGCGCTGTTCCGCCGCCGCATGTCCGAGGAAGGCTTCGAGCTGCTGCCCGGCGAGCACGCCATCGTTCCCGTCATGTTCGGCGACGCCGTGGAGGCCGCCCGCGTGGCCGACTCCATGCTGGCGCACGGCGTGTACGTCACGGCCTTCAGCTTCCCCGTGGTGCCGCGCGGCGCCGCCCGGATCCGGGTCCAGCTCTCCGCTGCCCACAGCGCGGACGACGTCGAGGCGTGCGTCAGCGCGTTCGTTGCCGCCCGGGGCGGGGCCAGCTAGCCGGCCGGCCCGGTCCGCGCCTGAATCCGGGGTGAATCCGGCCTGACTTCACCTGACTCCACCTGACTTCACCTGACTTCACCTGACTTCACCTGACTTCACCTGACTCCGCCCGTACTCGACTTTGCGCCGGCGCCGGGGGTCCCCACCGGGCAGTTAAGCTGGAACCCATGGAGATCAGGGAGTGCACGGACAAGGATTGGCCAGCCATTTTCGGGTTCTACAGTGCCACCATGAAGGATGGCCGCAGCTACGCCTTTCCCGAGGGCCAGGGGCTCGAGGAGGCCCGGCCGTGGTGGATGGAGCAACCGCCCGGGCAGACGGTGGCGGCCGTCGCCGCAGGGGAGATTGTCGGCTCGGCCAAAATGGGCCCCAACCGGCCAGGGCGCGGAGGGCACATTGCCACGGCCTCCTTCCTGGTGGATCCACGGCACCGGGACCAGGGTGTGGGACGGGCCCTGGGCGAGTATGTGCTCGGCTGGGCGCGCAGCGAGGGCTATCGAGGCATCCAGTTCAATGCTGTTGTTGAGACCAACCTGCCGGCCGTCCACTTGTGGCAGTCAATCGGCTTCCAAATCATCGGGACGGTCCCAGGCGCCTTTGACCATCCGGAGCACGGACTGGTGGGCCTGCACGTGATGTTCCAGGAACTCTAGCGACGGTCCCGCCGCAAGGGAGATCGCAGTAGTTGGACGGAAATCGTCGGTTTTGCCTGGACTCGGTCCAACTGCTGCGACATCGATCCGGGGTGGCACCATTTTTGTGCACGGACGCTGCTGTGCCACGATGGCGCTATGGATTGTGACGTACTCATAGTTGGCGGCGGCGTTGCTGGGCTCTCCCTGGCCTGGCGGCTGTCCCCGTCCCGTTCGGTGGTGCTGGTGGAGGCGGAGGGGTCCCTGGCGTACCACACGTCCTCGCGCTCGGCCCGCCAGATGCAGCCCAGCTACGGACCGGAAGCCATCCAGGAGCTGACCCGCCGGAGCATTGCCATGGTGGAGGGCATCTCCGAACGGCTCCCTGCGCCCATCCTGGTGCCCCGGGCAATGCTGACGCTGGGAACCGAAACGGAGGTGGCCGCCCTGGTTGCGGCCAATGCGAACCTGGAAATGCTCACGCACAGCGAAACCATGGAGCGCAGCCCCGACCTGCGGCCTGAAACATTTGAGGCATCCGCGCTGGACGGCACGGCCATGGAGGTGGACGTGCCGGCGCTGCTGGAGTTTTACCGCAGGCAGGCCATCGGCACCGGAGCCATGGTGCTGACAGGTGCACCCGTCACCGCCGTCGAAGTGGTTGCGCCCGAGCCGGCCGGGGGGACGGACACGGAGGACGCCGCCACGGAAGGCCAGCCCACCCGTTTCCACGTCACCGCGGGACGGCACTCCATCACGGCCGGGACCCTGGTGGACGCCGCCGGCGCCTGGGCGGACGTCGTGGCCGCCCAGTTCGGCGCCCGCCCGCGGGGATTGCAGCCGCACCGGCGCAGCGTGGCCATCGTTTCCACGGAACACCCGGTGGACCCGACCGGGCCCATGGTGGAACCGGCCGACGAATCGTTTTACTACCGCCCCGACGGCAGCCACCTGCTCATCTCGCCCTGCGAGTCCGTCCCCGCTGAGCCCGGTGACGCGCAGGTGGTGGATGAGGACATCGCCGAGCTCATCCACCGCATCGGCGAGGTCACCACGGTGGGGATCACCGGCGTCGAACGGTCCTGGACGGGGCTGCGCACCCAGCCGGCGGACGGCCTGCCCGTGGTGGGCTTCGACGCGGACGTGCCCAACCTTTTCTGGCTGGCCGGGCAGGGGGGCTACGGCATCCAGACCTCCGCGGCCCTCGCCACGCTGGCCGCCGGGCTGCTGACCGGAACACTGACGGACGACGACGGCTGGCTGGCCGGCGCGCTCAGCCCCCAGCGTACGGGGCTGGGATAGCGGCAATTCCGTTGCTTGGGTTCTGAGGGCTGTTCTCACGGCCGTGGTACTGACGCGCCGCGAAGGCTACCCTAGGGGCATGGGACGGTCGACGGAGTTTGGCAACCACACCGACAGGGCTGTGCGGGTGGTGATCCTGGCTCAGGAATTGTCAACGGTGATGATGCATGACTCGTATATCGGTCCCGAGCATCTATTATTGGGGCTTTTGCACGCTGAACCGGACGCGGTGCAAACGGCGCTGGGCGTCTGGCCTGAGGAGGTGCGTGTCGCGATAATGCGTTTCGCCGCCCCTGGTCCGCCAAATAGGTCAGAATCAATGCCATTCACCCCCGGGGCTTTGGACGCCCTCAAGGCGGCGCAACGCATTGCGCAGGAGCTTCATTACGACCACGTCGGGATCAAGCACCTGTTGTTCGGGGTGCTGAGTGTCCATGGCGACCGCCTGGATCAGGCGCTGGCCGATGCAGGTGCGGATCGGGGCAGTGCGCAAACGCGTGTAATGGCGGCGCTTACGCGGGGGCGATCGGCTGGTCAAGGCGGGGCAACAGGCAGCGATACCCCGCCGACGCCCGGCTGAGCTGATCAAGATGGGCCCCGGGCTACCCGAGATGGTCGCCGCCGGCTGCGCGGCCGGCAGCCCGAACTCCAGCGCCGCTCAGCTGGCGGCACCGGAGGCCATGACGCCTACGCCGAGGGCCGTGATGATGCCGCTGCTGGCCCGTTCCAGGCCGGTTTTGACCTTGGGCCGGCGCAGCCACTTCATGGCCTTGTACGCGACGGCGGCCACGGCTGCGAGGTAGGCGAAGGCGATGACTGCCTCCAGCACGCCCAGGACCATGGCCGTGGCTAGCGTGTTGCCGCCGTGGGGAATGAACTGGGGCACCACGGCAAGGTAGAACAAGCCAACTTTGGGGTTGAGCAGGGTGGACAGGGCGCCCGCCGCAAAGCCGGCCCAGCGGCTGTAGGGGCGTTCCGTCGCGGGTGCCTCCGGCCCTTCCGCCAGGCCTGCCTTCGCGGCCTTCCGGGTTTTCAGGAAGGAGGAGACGCCCAGATAGACCAGGTAGATGCCGCCGGCAATTTTCACCCAGCGGAACACTTCGGCAGACTGCTCCACGATGGCCGCGAGCCCCACGCCCACCAGGGCGGCCCAGGCCACGGAAGCCGCTGCGGAACCCGCCGCGGCGGATACTCCTGCACTGGCACGGCCCAGTGCGATGCGCAGCACCAGGAAGGTGTCCGGCCCGGGCGTGACGGAAAGCAGCAGGCACAGGCCTGCGAACGCCAGCAGCGAAAGAATGGTCATGGGTGCAATTCTCCGGCACCCCGGGTGGCGCGTGCAACGGGGAGCAGCAAGCTGTTCGCTGAGGGGCCCGGCCGCCGGTGCGGCGCTGCCCTTGCGTCAGCGTTGCGTCAGCGTTGCCCCAGCCTTGCGCTGGCTCGTTGCGCCGGTTAGCTGGTGGCTCCGGAGGCAGCCACGCCCACGCCCAGCACTGCCAGCACGGCGCTGCTGCCGCGCTCAATGGCCTTGTTCACCTTGGGCTTGCGCAGCCACTTCATGGCCTTGTAGGACAGGATGGCAATGGTGGTCAGGTACAGCGTCCCGATAATGCACAGGGTGACGCCCAGGATCATCGCCATGCCCAGCGTGTTGCCGTTGTGCGGGATGAACTGGGGCACCACGGCCAGGTAAAACAGGCCCACCTTGGGGTTGAGCAGGGTGGACAGCAGGCCTGAGCCGTAGGCTGCCCGCTTGGAATACCGCAGCGGCTCCTGACCGCCGTCGGCCGCCATGCCTTCCTTGGCGGCCTTGCGGGCCTTCAAAAATGAGGAGACGCCCAGATACAGCAGGTAAACCCCGCCGGCAATCTTGATCCAGCGGAACACCTCGGCGGACTGCTCCAAAATGGCGGCCAGGCCGAGGCCCACCAGGGCGGCCCAGACCAGCGTGCCCGTGCCCGAGCCAAGCCCGGCGGCGATTCCGGAGCGGACGTTGCTGAGGGAAATGCGCAGCACCAAGAAGGTGTCCGGGCCGGGGATGAGGGCCAGCATGAGGCAGAGGCCGGCAAAGCCAATGAGGGAAACCAGGGTCATGGAGTCCATTCTCCGGCATCGCCGGGGTGGGCGCGAACACGGGGGAGCCGAGCGAAAGCTTTGTTGTCTGAGATGCCAGACGCGGCCCGCCGGACTCAAGCGCAGGCCGGCCAGCCGCCGTCGTACGCTAAGGGCATGAGCGAACTAATCACCAACATCGGCGAACTGATGACCCAGGACGGAGAACTCGGCACGCTGCGCAATGCCGCCGTGGTGCTGGAGGGGGAGCGGATCGCCTGGATTGGCGACGCCGGGAACGCGCCCGCCGCCGACACCGCCACCGACGCGCAGGGCCGGGCCGTGCTGCCGGGGTGGGTGGACTCGCACACGCACCTGATTTTTGCGGGCGACCGCACGGCCGAGTTTGAGGCGCGGATGGCCGGGGAGAGCTACAGCGCTGGCGGGATCGCGGTGTCCATGAATGCCACGCGGGCCGCGAGCGACTACGAGCTCACGCGGATGGCGCTGGGCCGGGTGTCGGAGGCGGCGTCGCAGGGCACCACCTATCTGGAGACCAAGACAGGATACGGGCTGGACGTGGAGCATGAGGCCCGCAGCGCCCGCATCGCCTCCACCGTGGCCGACGAGGTCACCTACCTCGGCGCCCACCTGGTCCCGGCCGGCATGGACGCCGATGCCTACACGGAGCTGGTCTGCGGGGAGATGCTGCGCGCTGTGCGGCCATATGTGTCCTGGGCCGACGTTTTTTGCGAGACCGGCGCGTTCACGCCGGAGCAGTCCCGGGCCGTGCTTACGGCGTGCCGCGAGGCCGGGCTGGGCCTGCGCGTGCACGGCAACCAGCTGGGCCCTGGCGCAGGGACTGCGCTCGCCGTGGAGTTTGGCGCGGCCAGCGTTGACCACGTGAACTTTCTGGCGGACAGCGACTTTGACCTCCTGGCGCAGTCGTGGTCCGGCTGGGACGGCGGAACAGGTGCGCGGGGGACCGTTGCCACGGTGCTGCCGGCATGCGACCTGTCCACGCGCCAGCCCCTGGCCCCCGCTCGGCGGCTGCTGGATGCCGGTGTGCAGCTGGCCATTGCCTCCAACTGCAATCCCGGCACCTCCTACACTTCCTCCGTGGCGTTCTGCGTGACCACGGCGGTGCTGCAGATGGGACTCTCCGTGCACGAGGCTGTCCGGGCCGCGACCTGGGGCGGCGCGCTGGCCTTGGGCCGCGAAACAGGCACCGACGAGGACGGAAAGCGGGCGGTGGGGTCCATCGCCGTCGGGCACCGCGCCGACCTCCACATGCTCAACGCGCCCTCCGCCACCCATCTGGCGTACCGCCCGGGCATGCCGCTCACGCACCAGGTGTGGCGCGCCGGCGTCGTCGTCTAACCCGCTTCGTTGAGATTCGAGATAACCACGCCTCCCCCCGTTGAGATTCGAGATAACCACCGCTCATCTGCCATGGGGGAGGTGGTGATCTCCAACCTCAACGGCCGGGGAGGTGGTGATCTCCAACCTCAACGGCGAAGGCCCCGGCGGTTGGCCTGTCGAGTTCCGTAAAAACCGGGTTTCGACAAGCCAACCGCCGGGGCCTTGTGGTCTCGACGCGCTCGCAGAGCTCGTCCCCAGGCGCTCCCACCGCTCGCAAGCTCGCGGCGGGTCCCTCGCGCCCGTGGGCCCAGCCCGAGCAACGGGGTTGGGTCCCCGCTGCTCGAGCAGCGGGTCAGGCTACGGTGTGCACGCCGTGTCCGCCGGGCGCGTGGCCGGGTCGAAGCCGGAGGCCACGGAGCCGCCGGTGCCGTACACCCGCATCTCCGCGGCCGCCGCGAACGGCTGGCCGTTGAGCGCGTTGATCGCCGTGAACTTCACGAACTTGGCCTGCACCGCGGGGAACGCGACGTTTTGCATCGCAGTGGTGTCCACCAGGCTGCCGGCGGCAACCTGGGTCCAGGTGCTGCCGTCCATCGAGGTGGAGATGGTGTAGTCCTTCACCTTTCCGTTCTGCCCGCCTGACTGGCGGCCCTGGTAGCCGAAGCCGTTGACGGTGAAGGTGCCGCCCAGGTCAAGTTGCAGCCAGTGCGGGTAGCTGGTGATGGTCGGATCGTACTGGGTGTGCCAGATGGTCCCGGCGTCGCCGTCAAGCACGTTGGCTGCCGGACCCTCGGCGGGGCCGGACGTCAGGTTCTCCGAGTCGGCGCTCGCTTTCATGCCCGA
The DNA here is from genome assembly GCF_025548615.1 of Arthrobacter sp. A2-55. Classification (NCBI taxonomy): domain Bacteria; kingdom Bacillati; phylum Actinomycetota; class Actinomycetes; order Micrococcales; family Micrococcaceae; genus Arthrobacter; species Arthrobacter sp. A2-55. The sequence continues at coordinate 9,091 of NZ_JAJLOZ010000050.1, forward strand.
CGTCGGCACCATCGCCTGGGTGGCGACGGCCAGGTTCGAATCAGAATCGACGGTCTTGGTGGCGCAGTCATTGAAGTACGTTGCCGAAGGGTGGATTGCCGCCGTTGTGCCCGCGGCGCCGGCCGGCGTGGTGATGATCCACGTGGTCGTGGCCGTGGCGCCCGGCTTGACGGTGCCCACCAGGTTTCCGCCAGCGGTGGCCACCTGGGCGCTCCAGCCGGCGGGCAGCGTGCCCAGCGACATGGCGACGTTCGTGGCATCCGTGGCCTCGTTGTTGGTGAACGTTGTCACGAAGCTGTTCGTGGTGCCTGGGTTCAGGTCCGCGTTGGCGGGCCCTGCCACGGAAGCGCAGGCCGCGCCGCCGCTGACGGCGCCGAGGTCCGTGACGGTGAAGTCGTCCAGGACAAAGTCGGCGCCGTTGGCAGCGCCGGTCTTGCGCAGGCCCACCCAGTTGTCGCCGCAGCCTGCCGTGAACGTCCGCGAGTACGTTGTGGTGTCCAGGGCCGGGGCCATGGCTTCGTCCTTGAGGTCCTTGGACGTCAGCTTGCCGTTGGCAACGGTGTCCGCGCCCGTGACCCACTGCCATTGCCCGGCAATGTTCGTCTGGTACTTGAAGGACACCGTGTAGGAATGCCCGGCCGTGAACGGCACCGTGGCCGGCACCGTGCGGTACACCAGGCCGGTGTTTTCCTCGTGCGCCTTCAGCGAGTGGTCCCCGTTCAGCACGTCATCGACGGCCTGCCCGTTCAGCGAACCCGAGTTGTACGGGCTGTACGTGTTCTTCCAGGTTTTCTGGGTGTACGGCGCGTGCAGGTCGCTGATGCTGGTGCGCGGGTCTGTCGATCCGCCGGCGTCGCCCTTCACAAACGGGCCCCAGCCGGGCTGGTTGCCCTCGAAGTTGGCGCTGGCCACCAGCGTGCCCGGGCTGCCCGCGGGCACGGCCACCGGCGTCGTGGTGTCCTCCATGATGCGCACGTCGTCCAAGGTCACGGCCGCGGCACCGGCCACGGCGCTGATTGACACGTCCACCTTGTGGTTGACGGGTGCGGTGAACTGCACCGAGGCCCGCTGCGAGTACGTGCCCTGCTTGGCATCGGCCGCCACCATGTTCTGCTGCGGGGTGATGTCAAAGGTGTTGGCGGCGCTCAGGCCGGTCCCGGCCACCCCCAGCGTGACGGCGCGGCGGCTGCCCGCGGCTATCTCCACGTTGGCGCTCAGCGTGTACTTCTTGCCCGCTTCCAGCTTCTTCACGGACTGCGAGATGGACGACGCCGAGTTCCCCAGCACCGCCACATTGTCACCTGTCGCTGTGCGTGCGGTGGCGGCGCCGCCGGTCGGGTTCCAGGCATCGAGGTTGCCGGCGTTGAAGCCCGGGTCCACCAGCAGGGAGCCGTCGCCGTAGTTGGCGGCCTTGTTCACGGGCTGGTCGCCGTTCGGGGCCAGGATGTACGGGACACCCTTGTCGCCGGTGAGCGTCACGGTGCCGTTGCTGTTGATGACGTCGGCCACCTTGGTGCGGCCCTGGTCGGTGAGTTTGTACAGCGTGAAGTTGCGCTTGTTCGCGAACTGGCTGGTCAGCGTGAACGTGGTGGTGCCGCCGGCTGCCGAGTAGAAGTACATCTTGTCGGCGTGCAGTGGCGAGGTGGTCTGGCTGTTGTCCACGGCGTCCTGCCACGGCAGCAGGTAGGTGCCGCCGTCGAGCACCACGGCGTTGCCCATGGTGATCTGGCGCTGGCCATTGACCATCTTGATGGCGACCCCGTCAGTGAGCGTGGCGGACTTGCCAAAGTCCCAGTTGGTCACGTCAAAGTGCTGGATGAACTTGGTGGGCAGGTTGTTCACGAAGATGTTGTTGTAGAAGTTGTTCCAGTTGTCCTGGCCCGTCCACCCCTCAAAGTCCTTCAGCTGCGCGCCGCCCAGCAGCGGGTCCGTGTTCCAGACATCGCGCTGGGTGTTGGCAATGAAGCGGACAATGTTGGAGTTGATGCCCTTGTTTGTGGCACCGCCGTAGTTCTTGTCATTGGCCCAGTGCGACCAGATGGAGTTGCCCTCGAACTTGTACGCCCATTCCGTGGCCACCTCGAAGCCCATCTTGTGCAGCTGCGTGGCGAGCTGGTCGGAGAGCCATCCGCTGGAGTAGTAGGCGTCAATGTAGACCGTCTTGATGCCGGGGGCTTCCTTGCGGAGCTCGGCGAAGCGGTCCAGGATGGCGCCGGTGCCAAGGTCGTTGCGCTGGTCAATGTGGTACGACTGGTTCAGCCAGTCCCAGCCGTTGACCTGGCCGGAGATCATGCCGGAGCTGAAGCTCTTGGCCTGCGGGTAGGCTTCCGTGACGTTGACGTGCACCGCCATGTCGGCGTTGTACGCGGCGCTGGAGGACGCGAGAGTGTTCAAGTCCGCCAGGCCGCCGGCGCGGGTGTTGTAGTCTCCGCCGTAGTCAGGGTGGCCCGAATCGTGGCCCTCGTTCGCGTAGCCCTTCTCCAGGACCCACTGGCCCAGGTCGTCCGTGGACTGGGAAATCCGCTTGACGTTGTCCAGGGTCTTCAGGAACGGGTTGGTGGCCTGGGAGGCAAAGTTGAACGGGATGTGCTGGACCACGCGCTCGGGAACTCGGCTGGCGCCGGCCGGCGCGGTCATGGCGTTCCGGTAGGCGATGGCGCCGTCTTCCCAGGTGACATTGCCGTCATTGTTGGCATCCGAGGAAAGCACCACGGTGGTCTTGGGCAGCGTGTAGAACTGCACGCGCGGATCGGTGGCGCCCTTGGCTGCGTAGGTGTAGTTGCCCACGGAGAGTTCGGCCCGCTTGGCGCCGTTGCCGGCGTCGATAATCCGTGACTGCAGCCGCGAGTTCCAGTTCGTGGTGGAATCCTGGGCGGCATCGTCCGTGGCGTTCGTCATCAGCCCGGCGGAGAGCTGGGAGTTGCTGACAAAGCCGTAGGGGGTGCCGACGTCGGCCTTGTCCGCCTTGGTGGCGGCGGTGACTGCGGTGAACTGGTCAGCCGTGGTGGTGGAGTCGGTGGAGATCTTCGTCCGGGCCAGCTGGGAGTGCGGGTCGCCGGAGTCCACGGACACCAGCGACTGGTTGGGGATGGCCAGCTGGTCCACGGTGGCCGCGGCGCTGCCGGAAATCTTCGTGACCGCGAATTCCACCGTGTTCGCCGCGGTGGCGGTCAGCGAGGACTCAATGGTCAGGTTGGGGAAGTCAGCAAACGTTGAACTGTACGTGGCCGTGGCCCCGCTGGCCGTCATGGTGGTGGTGGCCGCGTAGTTCTTGCCGTTCAGGGAAAAATTGCTGAGCTTGTCCGCCTGGCCGGCCAGCGACTTCCCGTCCAGGGAGTAGGAGACCACCTGGGGGAATTCCTTTCCGACGGCGACGTCCAGCCCCTTGCCATTGCTGATGGTGACGGGCGTGGCCGGATCCGCGGGCGGGGCCGGGGGCACAGGCGCAGGGGTGGTGTCCCCCGTGGCCCGGACGCGCAGCTCCGAGGCTGAGACATTGTTGCTGCCGTTGATGGTGCTGTCCGCCTCAAACTTTACGTAGCGGGCCTTGACCGGGCTGTCGAAGAGGATGGTCTGGACCTGGGTGTTGGAGGTGGGCTGGACCAGGGTGCCCTTGGCCACGGGAGCGCCCCAGTTGCCGGCCGGGTCGTTCGCCACGGCGGCGTCATTCGTGGCGAAGACCTGGTAGTTCTTGACGGGGCCGTTGGACTGGTTCTTGACGGAGTAGTCGAGGCCCGTCAGGGTGAAGGAGCCGCCCACGTCCCAGGAGATCCAGTGGGGCAGCGGGGCGGCAACGCCCACGCCGTTGACCACCGTGTAGGCCACCGTCCACTGCGAGGAGTAGTCGTTGTCGAAGGCGCCGGCGGCCGTTCCGTCCAGTGCGGGCGGGGCCGGGTAGGCGGGGGACTGGGAATCAGCGCCGATCAGCGTGTACTGGGAGGGGGAAATGGGCACGCCGGAGCTGTCCGGGGCGGCCTGGGCGGCGGCCCCAATGCCGACGCTCAGGGAAGCCAGCAGTGCCAGCGTGGCCGCGGCGGCGGTGGCGCGGTGCAGCGTCAGGCGAAGATGCGGCGGCGGGGCCGTCGTCTTGCAGGGTTGCGGGGATTTCACGTGGTTGTCCTTTGCGGGAAGGTAATTGCAAGGGTGCCCCGGACTGCTGCCTGGGACGGGGTGCCCGGGCTGCCATCCTGGCCGGGGTTGCCGGTCCGGGTGGCAGCCCGAAGCATTGTTATGCATAACAGCGTCGAGTATTCCACGGTTGTGGCGTGGATTACAAGATCGGGATTTTCGCGCCGTGACGCTTGCGGGGCAGTGTTTCCTCACGAGCCCATGGCGTTAACATGATTGTTTATCTATTGTTTTAATCATCAATGATCATTTCATGGTAGGCTGGGGAGCATACAATGCATCTAGCGGGCAAGTCCGGGGCCGCCCAGTGCCTCCGGGGCCCGCCACTTCAAGGAGTACGCAGAACATGAGTGAAAACACCGCCCTTGGCCCGTTCATGGAAGCCGAACTGACCAGCCAGCCGGAGGTTTGGGCCAGGGCCATCGCGCAGGCCCAGACGGAAACGCTGCTGCCCGCGGACGGCGAGCGCGTTGCCGTGATTGGCTGCGGCACCTCCTGGTTTATGGCACAAAGTTACGCTGCCGCCCGGGAAACTGCCGGCAAGGGCGTCACGGATGCCTTCGCCGCCTCGGAGGCCTTCCTCGGTGAAGCCCGCGGCTACGACGCCGTCATTGCGATCACCCGCTCCGGCACCACCACCGAGGTGCTGGAAATCCTGACGGCCATCAAGGGCACCATCCGCACCGTGGCACTGGTGGGCGACACCACCTCGCCGATCATGACGCTGGCCGACGCCGTCGTCGAGCTTCCCTACGCCGATGAGAAGTCCGTGGTGCAGACCCGCTTCGCCACCACCGCCCTGGCCTACCTGCTCACCAGCGTGGGCGTGGACCTCACCGCCGCCATCGAGGACGCCAAGACGGCCGTAACGGCCCCCGTGGAGCAGGAGCTCATCGACGCCGAGCAGTTCACCTTCCTTGGCACCAACTGGACTGTGGGCCTGGCCCATGAGGCCGGTCTGAAAATGCGGGAGGCCGTGCAGGGCTGGACGGAATCCTACCCCGCCAAGGAATACCGCCACGGACCCATCTCCATTGCTGCCCCGAACCGTGTCACCTGGATGTTTGGCGAGCAGCCCGAGGGCCTGGATGCGGACATGGCCAAGACCGGCGCGCTGTACCTCAACCGCAGCGTGCACCCGCTGGCGGAGCTGGCCCGCGTGCACCGCGTCACCCTTCAACGTGCCCGTGCCCGCGGCATGAACCCCGACCTGCCGCGCAACCTGACCCGCTCCGTCATCCTGTCCGGGCAGGCCTAAGGCCTTGGTGCGGGGACCGGGGGCCGTGGGCCGGGCGGGGACCGTCCCGGCCAGCGCTGTGCTGGCCTTTGACGTGGGCGGCACTGACATGAAGGTGGGCCTGGTGCGCGGGGAACCGGGCATCTCCAACCACGACGTCGAAGACCTCCAGCGCCACCCCACCCCGCTCGACGGCGGCCGGTCAGGTGAGACCGTGTGCGCCCGGATCGTGGAACTGGTGGGCCAGTACCGGGAGGCCCATCCGGAAACGGCCATCGCCGCCGTGGGCGTCACGGTGCCCGGCATCGTGGATGAGGCAGCGGGCGTGGGGGTGTATTCAGCCAACCTCGGCTGGCGGGACTTCCCGTTCACGGCCACCCTCACGGCTGCGCTGGGCCTGCCCGTGGCCTTTGGCCACGACGTGGGCATGGCGGGGGAAGCCGAATTCCGGATCGGTGCCGCTGCAGGCAGGGCCAACGTGGCCGTGCTGGTCATCGGCACGGGCATTGCGGGTGCGTTTTCCTGCGACGGCCGCCGCATCCAGGGCGCCGGCTACGCCGGGGAAATTGGCCATGCGCTGGTCCCCGCCGCCGACGGCACCCTGCAGATCCTCGAGTCCCGGGCCTCGGCCGGCGCCATCGCCCGCCGCTACACGGAGGCCACTGCCACCCCCGTGGATGGCGCCCGCGAGGTGCTCAAGCGCGCCGGCGCCGGGGATGAAACAGCGCGCCGCATCTGGAGCGAGGCGGTGGACGCCCTGGCGTTCAGCGTGGCCCAGTGCGTGGCCATGCTGGGCACCGACACCGTGGTGCTGGGCGGCGGGCTGTCCATGGCAGGGGATGCCCTGTTCACGCCGCTGGCCAGCAAGGTGGATGCACTGCTCACCTTCCAGCCCCGCCCCGCCTACCTGCACGCAGCCCTGGGCGAGAACGCCGGCCTCATCGGCTCCGCGCTCAAGGCCCGCTCCCTGCTGACGGCAGGGGAGCGATGAGCGCCCCCGGCCTCAACGGCCCGGGCGTGGACGGCCCCGGCCCGCTGGTGCTGACAGTCACGCCCAATGCCGCCGTCGACGTCACCTACACCGTGGCGGGCGTGGAACTCGGTGCCTCGCACCGCGTCCCCGTGCCCCTCCACCGCGCGGGCGGCAAAGGCCTGAACGTGTCCCGCGTGGCACACCAGCTGGGCTTTCCCACCCTCGCCATCGCCACGGCAGGGGGCACCACGGGGGCGCAGCTCCGGGCGGATCTCGACGCCTCGGGCATCGCGCACGACCTGGTCCCCGTGGCGGCGGAAACCCGCCGCACCATTGCCCTGGTGGACACCGCGGCCGGGCAGACCAGCATCTTCAACGAGGCCGGCCCCGCGCTGACGGAGGCGGAATGGCAAGCCCTGAGCGCCGCCGTCGTCCGGCAGTTGGCAGGCGCCCTGCCGGACGGGAGTGGCAAGGCCGGCTTTAACCCGGACGACGCCGGTGCCCGCCCGGGCGTGCTGGTGGGCTCAGGCTCCCTCCCGGAGCAGGCGCCGGAGGATTTCTACCCGGGGCTGGTGGCGCTGGCACACAACGCAGGCGTCCCCGCCATCATTGACACCTCCGGCGCCGGGATCCTCGCCGCGGCGCGGGCAGGTGCGGACCTGCTCAAGCCCAACAACCACGAGCTCATGGACGCCGTGGGTGAGACGGACCTGGTGGCGGCCGCCCGCAAGCTCATGGACCTGGGCGCCCGGCGCGTCCTGGTCAGCGTGGGGGAGGAGGGCATGCTCGCCTTCGAAGCCGGCCGGCCCGGCTACCTGCAGGCCAGGCTGCCTGCACCCCTATCCGGGAACCCCACGGGGGCCGGGGACGCGGCGGTGAGCGCGGCCGCCGTCGCACTCGCCAACGGCGTCACGGAACTGCGGGAGATCCTGGCCCGCGCCACGGCCTGGAGCGCCGCCGCCGTGCTCATGCCCGGTGCCGGGGAAATTTCCCCCCGGCACGCCGAGCTGGCCGCACAACTCATCATCACCGACCACTGACGCACAAGGACTTATTTCATGGCATTGACCAACACGCGCACCATCATGGACCAGGCCGCCGCGGCAGGTTCCGGGCAGGGCGCCTTCAACGTCATCCACCTCGAGACGCTCGAGGGGCTGATTGGCGGCGCCGAGGCTGCCGGGCTGCCGGTGATTTTGCAGATTTCCGAAAACTGCGCCACGTTCCACGGCGGGCTGGAGCCCGTGGCGCTGGCCTCCCTGGCCGCCGCCCGCAAGGCGTCCGTGCCCGTGGCCGTGCACCTGGACCACGCCGAATCCGTGACACTGGCCATGCAGGCCGTGGACCTGGGCTTCGGCTCCATCATGTACGACGGCGCCCACCTGGAATACGGCGCCAACGTCGAGTCCACGGCGCGGGTGGCCGCCTACGCACACGAACGCGGCGTATACGTTGAGGCCGAGCTCGGCAAGGTGGGCGGCAAGGACGGAGCCCACGCACCCGGCGTGCTGACCGACCCGGCCGAAGCAGCCGCTTTCGTCGCCGCCACCGGCGTGGACGCGCTCGCCGTGGCGGTGGGGTCCTCCCACGCCATGACCGAGCGCTCCGCCGCGCTGAATCTGGATCGGATTGCGGAACTTTCGGCGGCGCTGGACGTGCCCCTGGTGCTGCACGGCTCCTCCGGGGTGTCGGATGCGAACATCGTGGCAGCCATTGTCGCCGGCATGACGAAGATCAACGTCTCCACGCACCTGAACGGCTTCTTCACCCGGGCCGTGCGCGAGTACCTGGACGCCCATCCGGCCGTGGTGGACTCGCGCAAATACCTGGGCGCCGGCCGTGCCGCATTGGTGCCCGAAGTGGCCCGACTGCTAGCTTTGTTTGCGGGCGCCGCGCGGCACTAGCCCGGCCGCAACCCCAGCCGGCTGGAAGCGGCCGCGGCCGCCCGGGCCAGGCACCGCCGTCGTCCGCGGCCTTTGTTTTTCCATGCATTCTCCAAGGGAGGCGTTTCATGAACCGCACCGAACGGCTGACAGCAATCCTGGACATCCTCGCTGCCGACGGACAGGTGGAAGTCGACGAGATTGTGGGCAAGCTCGGCGTTTCCCCGGCCACGGCCCGGCGGGACCTGGACTCGCTGGCCAACGAGCGCCTGCTGACCCGGACCCGCGGGGGAGCGACCTCCGGCTCCGTCTCCTACGACCTGCCCGGCCGCTACAACAGGGACGACCACGCGGCGCAGAAGCACAGCATTGCCCTGGCTGCCAGCGGGCTGATCCAGAAGGGCGCCGTCATCGGCCTGTGCGGGGGGACCACCAGCACGGCGCTGGCCCAGGTCCTCTCGACCCGCGAGGACCTCATGGAGCAGTCCAACCGGCCCACGCTGACGGTGGTCACGAACGCCATCAACATCGCCGCGCAGCTGGCCATCCGGCCCAACTTCAAGATCATGGTCACCGGCGGCGTCCTCAACCCCCGCTCCTACGAGCTGGTGGGCCCGTACGCCGATTCCATCCTGCAAAAGGTGGCGCTGGACATTGCGTTCATCGGCGTGAACGGCATTGAACCCGGCACCGGTCCCACCATCAACGACGAGGGTGAGGCGTCGGTGAATTCGCGCATGGCCCGCCGTGCGTCGGTGGCCTACATGCTGGCGGATTCGTCCAAGATTGGCCAGCGCGCCTTTGCCACCATGGAGGACCACCGCTTCCACAAGCTCATCACCGACTCCGGCATCACGGACGCGCAGCTGGCGGCCTTCCAGGATGCGGGCACTGAAGTCATCGTGGGTCCGGACGCGTAAGCTGGTGCGCTGACGGCCGGGGCACGCCGGGGTTTAGAGCGAATCCAGCACCGTGGTGCCAGGTTCGGCCGCGGTCCACTGCTCAAACGGCGTATCCAGCAGGTAGCTGCCGCCGCTGCCGACCAGCGCCCGCACCTCGGCATTGCCCGGGTTGTTCAGCGACTCGAAGTATTCCACGGACCAGTGGAACCAGCGCATGCAAAACAGCCGCATGGTGAGCCCGTGCGTCACCAGCAGCGTGTTGGGGGCATAGTCCGGCTTGGACCAGTGGCGGTACAGGGTTTCCATGAAGGAGGAGACCCTGTCATAGACATCCGAGCCCGATTCCCCCTCGCGGAAGCGGTAGAAGAAATGGCCGTACGCGTTGCGCAGCTCCTTCTGGTCCGCAATTTCCGCAGGATTTTGAAAGTTGGCCCAGTCCTGTTCACGCAGCCGCGGCTCCTCCACGGTGCGCTCCACCAGGTCTCCGAGCTTGAGCGCCTCCAGGGTTTGGTAGGCGCGCAGGTACGGGGAAACGTACACGCACACCTTCTGCCCGTCCAGGCGCCGGCGGATCTGTTCGCCGGCCGCCGCGGCCTCCGCCAGTCCCTGCTCGGTCAGGGGGATCCGGTAATCGGGGATCCTGTTGTAAATGGACTGGTCGAAATTGGCGGCCGACTGTCCGTGGCGGACCATGATGATCTGGCGTGGGGCGCTCATACCCCGAGCCTAGCCCGGCCGCCGCGAAATCAGGCCGCAGGCAGGGCATGATGGAGGGCATGAGTGAAAATCAGCCCGGCCCGGGAGGCGCCGGCGTCGTACTGGCGAAACGGGACAGGCGCCGCCTGGTGTTTGAGGTGCTGCTGGTGCTGGGGCTCTCGCTGGGACAGTCGGCGGTGTATTCGGTGGTGCAGCTGCTGGACAAGATGTCGCGGGCGCCCATTGCCCAGGGCACGTCCACGCTGAATGTGGTGCGCAGCAACCGCGAATTTTTTGACCTGACGTACCAGCTCCTGGATATTTTCTTTGCCCTGGTGCCGGTGTTTTTGGTGTTTTATTTGCTCGCCGAGCCCGGAAAATCGGTGTTCCGCCGGATCGGGCTGGACTTTCGGCGCCCCGTCCGGGACGGGCTCGGCGCCCTGGGCCTGCTGGTGGTGATTGGCGTGCCGTCGCTGGGGCTGTACGCGGCGGGGCGGGCGCTGGGGATCACCACGGAGATCATCCCGAGTGCGCTGAACCAGTACTGGTGGACGGTGCCGGTGCTGGTGCTCTCCGCCATCCACAACGGACTGCTGGAGGAAGTGGTCATGGTGGGCTGGCTGCTGGACCGGCTGGAGCGGATAGGTTTCACGCCGCTTGTTGCCGTCCTGGCGAGCTCCTTGATCCGCGGCAGCTACCACCTGTACCAGGGGTTCGGGCCGTTCGTGGGGAACTTTGCGATGGGGCTGCTGTTTTGCTGGCTGTACAAAAAGTATGGGCGCGTCATGCCGCTGGTGGTGGCGCACTCCCTGGTGGACATTGCCGCATTCACGCTGGGCCCGGCCCTCGGATTCGGCTGAGCGTGGCTGAAATGTCCGCGGGTGGCCCTGACTGCGCGGTCAGTATGCAGCGATGGCGGCTTAGCCCGGGCCTAAGTCGCCATCGCTGCTGACTCGAGGGCGGGCCGCGGGCGGACGGTGCGCATCTCGTCGCCGAGTGTACGGTTCGGGTGGGTTGGGGCGGCCGCGTGGCGCCGAATCTGTACACTCGGCGCCAAGCATCCTCGCCGAGTGTACGGTTCGGGTGGGTCGGCGCCAAGCCTCGTCCCCGAGTGTACAGATCGGGTGGGTCGGGGCGGCCGCGTGTCGCCGAATCTGTACACTCGGCGCCCAGGCAACATAGCGTGTCGCCGAATCTGTACACTCGGGTCCCCATGACGCACCCGCGCGGCGGTGCCCCCGGACTCGGCTGATTGCGGCTGAAACGTCCCCATGCGGCACCGACCGTCCGGCCAGTATGCAGCGATGGCGGCTTAGCGCGGGTCTAAGCCGCCATCGCTGCTGACTCGAGGGCGGGCCGTGGTCGGGACACACGAAAGCGGCACCCTCCCGCAATGGGTGGGTGCCGCCGTCGGGCCCGCCGAAATGGCTTCGTAAAGGCTAGATCGTGACCAGGCCGTGCGCCGTGTCAAAGGTGACGGACATGATGCCCGGCGTGCCGCGGGGCGCGATCCACTCCACCGTCACGTCCTCGAGCGGCTGCTCCACGGGCTCGCCCAGCCACTCGGTGAGGCGTTCGGCGCTGCCGGCAATGGTCAGCGAGGACAGCCGGACCGTTGAGGGGCGGGCCAGGGACGGGTGCAGGGACGGGTCTCCCTCCCACTTGAGCATGTAGGGCACCTGGGGGTCGGCAATGAGGCCCTTGATGCCGATCTGCTGCCAGACCAGTTCGCGGCCGTCGGGGAACTTGCGGTTGCCGGGGACGGCGCTGCGGCCCAGGCGTTCCTCGAAGGGGGTGAGATCATCCACGGCGACGCACCAGCCCATCCAGCCGCCGCCGGCCTGGGAGCGGGCCCGGACGGCCTGGCCAAACGGCGCCTTGTCCGAGGCGGGGTGGTCAAGCACCTCCACGACCTCCAGGTAGTGGTGGTCCAGGAGGGGAATGATCATATTGCGGGTGCCGAAGCGCGGGTGGACTCCGCCACGCACTGCATCGACCCCGAGGGCGGTGGCGATTCGCTCCGTGGTGGCAGCCAATCCATCTGATTCACAGGCGTAAGAAACATGATCCATTCGCATGCGTTCATCTTGGCACTTTGTGATCGGCCGCTCGACTTAGCGTGTCCTAAGCCACATGGGATGTCTGACGGCCACGGCGCGGCCACGGCGCGGCCACGGCGCGGACGCGGCGCGGCCACGGCGCGAACGCGGCGCGAACGCGGCCGCCGTCGTGGGGCAGAATTGGAGGGTGACTGATTCCCAAGCTCCCCTGTCCCTGCCCGACGCCGCCGCCCAGGAGGCCCGCATTGCCGCCGCGATTGCCGCCGAACTGGGCGTGCGGGCCGCGCAGGTCCGCGCCGCCGTGGCCCTGATGGACGACGGCGCCAGCGTCCCGTTCATTGCCCGGTACAGGAAGGAAGCCACGGGGACCCTGGACGACGCCCAGCTGCGCACCTTGGAGGAGCGGCTGCGGTACCTGCGGGAGCTCGAGGCCCGGCGGCGCACCGTGCTGGAGACCATTCACGGGTTGGGAAAGCTAACGCCGGAACTTCGTGTCGCCGTTGAGGCTGCTGCGAGCAAGTCCGACCTTGAGGACCTCTACCTCCCTTACAAGTCCACGCGGAAAACCAAGGCCGACGCCGCCCGCGAAGCCGGGCTGGAGCCCCTGCTGGACTCCCTGTTGGCGAACGCGGCGCTGGCCCCGGCCGTCACCGCGGACGGTTTCCTGAACGCCGGGCACGGCATTGCCACCGCCGACGACGCCCTGGCCGGCGCCCGGGCCATCCTGATCGAGCGCGCCGGGCAGGACGCCGCCCTGGTGGGTGAATTGCGCGAACGGTTGTGGAAAACCGGCCGGCTGCGCTCCTCCGTCAAGGCCGGGAAGGCGTCGGAAGGCGAAAAGTTCAAGGACTACTTTGACTTTGCCCAGCCACCGCACACGCTGCCCAGCCACCGCGTGCTGGCGCTGCTGCGCGGCGAAAAGGAGGGCGTGCTGACCCTGGACCTGGCGGAAACGGACACGCGCGACGCCGACGCTCACGCAGCCGCCCGCGCCCGTTATGAAAGTGCCGTGGCCCACTCCCTGGGCATTGCCGAATCCGGCCGTGCCGCGGACGCCTGGCTCATGACCGGTGCCCGGCTCGCCTGGCGCACCCGCATTCTGACGCGCCTTTCCGTTGACCTGCGCGTGCGCCTGTTCCAAAGCGCCGAAGAGGAATCCGTGCGCGTGTTTGCGGCGAACCTGCGGGACGTGCTGCTGGCGGCACCCGCCGGAAACAAGGCAACCCTCGGCCTGGACCCGGGCCTGCGGACAGGCACCAAGGTGGCCGTGGTGGACGGCACCGGCAAGGTCACCGCCACCGACACCGTTTACCCGCACGCCCCCGCGAAGCGCTGGAACGAGGCCCTGGCAACGCTGGCGGGCCTGGCGGAAAAGCACCAGGTGGAGCTGATCGCCATCGGCAACGGCACGGCCAGCCGGGAAACCGACAAGCTGGCGGCCGAACTAGTTGCCGAATTGAAGCGCCGGAATCCGGGGCGCAAGGTCACCAAGCTGGTGGTGTCCGAGGCCGGCGCCTCCGTCTACTCCGCGTCCGCCCTGGCCGGCGCCGAACTGCCCGGCATGGACGTCTCGCTGCGCGGCGCCGTGTCCATCGCCCGGCGCCTGCAGGACCCCCTCGCCGAGCTGGTGAAGATCGACCCGAAATCCATTGGCGTGGGCCAGTACCAGCACGACCTCACCCCGGCCAAGCTGGAACGCTCGCTGGACGCCGTCGTGGAGGACTGCGTCAACGCCGTGGGCGTGGACCTGAACACGGCGTCGCCCGCGCTCCTGGCGAGGGTGGCCGGCGTCGGGCCCCTGCTCAGTGAAAACATCGTGGCGCACCGCAATGAAAACGGGCCCTTCAGCAAGCGCTCGGAACTGAAAAAGGTGGCGCGGCTGGGCCCCAAGGCCTTTGAGCAGTGTGCCGGATTCCTGCGGATCACCGGGGGAGCGGAGCCCCTGGACGCCTCCAGCGTGCACCCCGAGGCCTACGGCGTGGCGCGCAAAATCCTTGCCGCCGTGGGCGCCGGCAAGGCCGAAATCTCCGGCGGGGTGCCCGCCGTCGCGGCCGTGAACCCGGCGGACTTCGTGGACGGCGCCTTCGGCCTGCCCACCGTGGCGGACATCGTGGCGGAGCTGCAAAAGCCCGGCCGCGACCCCCGCCCCCGCTTCGAAACTGCCACCTTTGCCGACGGCGTTGAAAAGATCACCGATTTGCGCCCCGGCATGATCCTGGAAGGGACGGTGTCCAATGTGGCGGCGTTCGGCGCGTTTGTGGACATCGGCGTGCACCAGGACGGGCTGGTCCACGTCTCCGCCATGAGCAACAGTTTCGTCTCCGACCCCCGGACCGTGGTCAAGTCCGGCCAGGTGGTCCGCGTCAAGGTCCTGGAGGTAGAACCGGAACGCAAGCGGATCTCCCTCACCCTGCGCCTGGATGACCAGCCGGGGGACGCTGCCGCCGGGAAGGGGAAGAACGACGCCGGCTCCCGGACCCCGGCGCGCACCTCGCCGGCCGCCGGGGGCGGCTCCCGCCAGGGTCGGGCAGCGGGGGCCAAGGGCGCGCCGTCACGCACTGCCCCAGCCGCCGCGGCCAAGTCAGCGGCCCCGGCCCCGGCCAACACTGCCATGGCAGAGGCGCTGCGCCGTGCGGGGCTGAAGCCGTAGCATCATCCACTCATTCAGCGCATGGCACCATTTGCGTGATTTGTCCAGCACTTGTTCGGCATAAGTCACAAACCAGTCATATTGTTGCGCCGTGAAGCGCCGGTCTCGCACACTGGATACAGGTCATGAGCGCCAGCGACAAGCCCCGGCTCGCTGGCCGGCAACCCTCCTTCCGCGGTGGGGTGCCCCGGGTGAAGACCAGGTACCGAACCACCCGGTTTCGGTGCAAGCGCGGGCCGCACAATTCCTTCGGCCCATCACGGCGTCCCTGTGGCGCGGATGGGCCGCACTTATTGCAGGCCTCTAGTGTTTAAGGAGCTCCCATGAGCAATGGTTGGTCATTTGAAACCCGTCAGATCCACGTAGGCCAGGAGCCGGACGCCACCACAGGTGCACGCGCCCTCCCCATCTACCAGACCACGTCCTTCGTGTTCCCGTCCACGGAAAGCGCCGCAGCCCGCTTTGCGCTGGCCGAGCTGGAGCCGATCTACACCCGCATCGGCAACCCCACAACCGACGCCGTCGAGCAGCGCGTTGCCAGCCTGGAAGGCGGCGTTGCCGCCCTGCTGCTGTCCTCGGGCCAGGCGGCCACCACCTTCGCCATCCTCAACTTGGCCCAGGCCGGGGACCACATCGTCTCCAGCCCCAGCGTCTACGGCGGCACGTTCAACCTGCTGGCCCACTCGCTGAAGAAGCTCGGCATCGAGGTCACCTTTGTCTCCGACCCCGACAACCTGGACGAATGGCGTGCGGCCGTCAAGCCCAACACCAAGGCCTTCTTCGGCGAGACCGTCTCCAACCCCCGCCAGGACGTGCTGAACCTCGAGGAGATCAGCACCATCGCCCACGAGGCTGGCGTGCCTCTGATCGTGGACAACACGCTCGCCACCCCGTACCTGATCCGCCCCCTCGAGTGGGGTGCCGACATCGTCATCCATTCCGCCACCAAGTACCTCGGCGGCCACGGCACGGCCATCGGCGGCGTGATTGTCGACGGCGGCAAGTTTGACTTCGCCGCGGATCCGGAAAAGTTCCCCGGCTTCAACACCCCTGACGAGACCTACAATGGGCTGGTCTACGCCCGCGACCTCGGCGTCGGCAGCGCCCTGGGCGCCAACCTGGCCTACATCCTCAAGGCCCGCGTGCAGCTGCTGCGCGACCTCGGTTCGGCCATCTCGCCGTTCAATGCCTTCCTCATCGCCCAGGGCATCGAGACGCTGAGCCTGCGCGTGGAGCGCCACGTCAGCAACGCCGTCAAGGTCGCACAGTGGCTGGAAGCGAATGAAAACGTGGAGGCCGTTGCGTACTCAGGAATCCCTTCCAGCCCCTGGTTTGAGCGCGGACGCAAGTACGGCCCCAAGGGGACCGGCGCCATCGTCTCCTTCGACATCAAGGGCGGGCTGGAGGCCGGCAAGCGCTTCGTTGACGGCCTGGAACTGCACTCGCACGTTGCCAACCTCGGAGATGTGCGTTCGCTGGTGATCCACCCTGCCTCCACCACCCACGCCCAGCTCAGCGAGGAACAGCGGCTCGCAGCCGGCGTCCGCCCGGGGCTGGTGCGCCTGTCCGTGGGGCTGGAGGGTGTGGACGACATTATTGCCGACCTTGAAGCAGGTTTCCGCGCAGCAAAATCGTCCGTGAACTAAGTGGCCCATGTGAGTCCAGGTGCAGCGGAGCGGAACGTGTTTACCCCTGACATCGAAACCGGCGGATCCGGGCCGGCGGACAGTTCCTGGCAGGCCGCCGTCGGCCAGGGCGGCGGCCTCCTGCGCTCGGTCGGCATCGGTTCACTGGAACTGGAGGCCGGGGGGTCACTGCCCTCGGTCACCATGGCCTTTGAATGCTGGGGGACGCTGAACGCGGCCGGCAGCAATGCGGTGCTCATCCAGCACGCGCTGACTGGCAGCACGCACGTCAGCCGGGGCGATTCGGAAGAGAACGGCTGGTGGGAGGGCCTGGTCGGCCCCGGCGAGGTGATCGACACCGATCAGTATTTCGTGGTGTGCGCCAACATGCTGGGCGGCTGCTACGGCACCACAGGCCCCTCCAGCATTGCCGGCGACGGCGCCCCGTACGGCTCCCGCTTCCCGTTCGTCACCATCCGCGACTCGGTCCACGCGGAGGCCCGGCTGGCGGACCAGCTGGGCATCACCTCCTGGCACGCCGTCATTGGCGGGTCCATGGGAGGCGCCAGGGCCCTGGAATGGGCAGTGACGTTCCCGGAACGGGTCCGGCGGTGCGCCGTGGTGGCGGCCTGTGCCGCCAGCACGGCCGAGCAAATCGCGTTCGCCCAGGCCCAGGTCCTTGCCATCCGCCAGGACCCCAACTTCGCCAACGGGGACTACTACGACGGCGCGGCGCCCACCTTGGGCCTGGGCCTGGCGCGGCGGATTGCCCACATCACCTACCGTTCCGAGGCCGAGATGGGGACGCGGTTTGGCCGCAATTCCCAGGCCGGGGAAAACCCCATCAGCCACGGCCGGCTGCGCACGGACGGCGGGAGCCCGGTGCAGGAGCGGTACCAGGTGGAAAGCTACCTGGACCACCAGGCACGCAAGCTGGTGGGCCGCTTCGACGCCAACAGCTACATTGTCATCACCGAGGCCCTCATGAGCCACGACGTCGGGCGCGGGCGCGGCACACTGGAGGAGGCGCTGGCGCGGACGGCCGGCGTCGAATTCCTGGTGGCCGCCGTCAACAGCGACAGGCTGTATTTCCCGGCCCAATCCGAGGAACTGGCGGCGGCGCTGCCCGGCAGCGTTGAAGTGCGCCGGATCGACTCGGCCATTGGCCACGACGGCTTCCTCACCGAGGTGGGGGCCGTGGGCGAATTGCTGCGGGAGCAGTTCTTCACCGATTAGCGTTCCAGTGTCGCGGCGCCTCGGGACCGTCGATCAGAAGTTGCGGAAAATGGCTTCCCTATGGGCGGCGTACTGTTCGGCGGTCACCTGGCCGGCGCGGCGGGCGGCGTCCAGGGCGTCCAGCTGCCGCTTGAGTTCAGCCTCGGCCTTCATGCGCTCGTTGGCGAAACCGGTGGTTTGCTGGCCGTGCGCGGCATCGTAGTTCTTCATGGGCACACCGTTGAGCAACGTTCCAATATAAGCGGCCGGCGCCGCCTGGTGGGCGATGCCCTGCTGCCCGGGGCGGCTAGACTGCCCGGGGCGTCCGGCTTGGGCCGGGCGGACGGGTTGGGCTGCATAGGGTGAGGCGTTCCGGGCGCGCTTCTTGCGGCTGGCAGCCTTGGCAAAATTGGCCAGCAGCACTACGGCGATGATGACGAAAACAAGGAAGGGCTGCAGGGAAAAGGATCCGGACTGCGAAGCGGCCACGTCTCCGGCCACCACTGGGTCGAGCAATGTCAGCACAACGCACCTCTTCACGAAGACAGGGCGCGGAATATTCGCGCTTCCATCCATCCTAGTCGGCTTGCCTGCCGTCATACCGGGCAATGCCGCCGAGGGGTCCCCTGGCCCGGCCAGCATCACTGTCTTGGTCCGGGATGGGGCAGAGTGCGCGGCGCGGGGGTCGGGGCGGCTCCGCCGGACGGTTCGCAAACTTTCCTGTGGGGCAGAACCCAGCTCGAGTTCTGCCCCCGGTGCACCCGGGGCAAAACTCAGCATGGGTTCTGCCCCAGCGGGAAGTCCAGCATGGCCAGTGTAGGCGGGTGGAGCATGGCCAGTGCCGGGGGCGGTCAAGCACATCACGCGCAGGGACGGTGCAGCATGACACGCGCACAGAAAGGTGCTTCGCCCAGCCCAGCACCGAGTGACGCTCCATCACCTTTCGGGGTGTTTTTGCCAACCCTCCCTCATAAACTGCGGCACGGTGCGCAGGAGGTGCCCCGGTTGGGACCGAGCGTCGGGGAAAAGAGCGCAGAAAGTGATGCCGCGTCGAGGAAAAGATCGCAAAAAGTGATGGAGCGTCGGGGGGAAACTCACGGGGGATTCGGAGGGAGTTCGGACCCGGCACCCAACGGCACCGCTTAATGTGGCCCCATGTCGCAGGTCCAGGCACCTCAGCCGGCTGGGGACAGCGTCCTGCGGTCGCCCCCGCCGTTGGTGGACGCTGACCATAGTGGCCCCGGCCCAACTCATGGTTGCCCTGGACTCCACCGTCGCCAACATCGCACTCCCGTCCGCCCAGCACGACCTCGGCTTTTCCAGCGGCGAACGGCAGTGGGTCATCACCGCGTACTCGCTTGCCTTCGGCAGCCCGCTGCTGCTCGGCGGCCAGCTCTCGGACGTCGTGGGTCCTAAACGCACATTCATGGCCGGGCTGCTCTTCCGGCGCCGGGGCCCGCAACCAGGCCTAAGCCCCGGCCCCGCCCGGCATTCCGGGCCCGAACACCGGGCCGGGCGTGGGCCGTTTCGGTGAGATGCCATCGCCGGATGACTGGTGGCGCAGGCGGCGCAGCACCCAGGGAACCAGGTATTCGCGGGCCCAGACCAGGTCCTCGGCACGGGCCGCCTGCCACTTTTGCGTGGGGAGGGGTTCCGGGCGCTGGGGCAGCAGCTGGTGGGGAACGTTCAGGGCGTCCAGGGCCATGATGGCGATGGTGTGGTGGCCCAGCGGGGCGAAGTGAAGTCGGTCCGCGGACCACATTTGCGGGTTCGTGAGGGCCCGCAGGGACCACATGTCCGCGATCACGGCGTCGTGCCGGGCGGCGACGGTGCGCAGGTTTTCGTTATAGATGGCCACCCGGCCGCGCACCATGCCCAGTACAGGGGTGTCGCGGATGTCGGGCCCGTTGAAGAGCAGCACGGTGGCCCCGGCTGCGGACATCGCACCGACGGCGGCGTCGAGCTTTTCGGCCAGGGCGTCCGGATCGGAACCTGGCCGGATAAGGTCGTTGCCGCCGGCGGAAATGCTGATCAAATCCGGCTTGAGGGCCAGGGCCGGCTCCAGTTGTTCGGCCAGGATCTGGGTCAGGAGGCGCCCGCGAATGGCCAGGTTGGCGTAGCGGAAATCGTCCCTGTCCCGGCTCAATTCCTCCGCGAGCCTGTCCGCCCAGCCGCGATGCCCGCCGGGGCTGTGGGGCTCGGGATCGCCTATGCCCTCGGTAAAGGAGTCGCCCATGGCCACATAGCGGTTCCAGGGGTGGCGGGCGATGACTGCCGTGCCCGCAGCTTCGATATTTTCAGATGCCGTTGAATCACTCACCCTCCCATCCTGCACTTTGACCACGTGGTTGCGCCACCTTGCGCCACCTTGCGGTTCCGCCAGGCCGGTTCGAAAGGGGCCGGGCCGGCATGGAAAGATGGGGCGCATGATTGATTCCCCCACCGTCATTTGGTCCCGCCCCGCCGATCAGCGCGCCGGAACGCCCCTCCTTGTCATGTTCCACGGCTACGGCGCCGATGAGGAGGACCTCTTTGGCCTGTCCGCCCAGCTGCCGGCAGAATTCACGGTGGCCTCCGTCCGCGCCACGCAGCAGGCCGGACCGGGCTACGCCTGGTTCCCGCTGAGCAATGACCTCTCCTACACCCTGGACGGCGTCACCGAAGCGGCCGCCGACGTCGAGCAGTGGCTGGATTCAGTGCGCCAGGAGCATTCCTCCGTCACCCTGCTGGGCTTTTCGCAGGGCATGTGCATGGCCACCAGTCTCCTGCGGCACCGGCCCGCGGACTACGCCGCCGTCGTCGGGCTTTCTGGTTTTGTAGTGGAAGCGGACGGGAATCCGTGGTTTGACGATGCCGCCACGGCTGCTGCCAGGCCCGATATCTTTTGGGGGCGCGACCAGGCCGACCCGGTCATTCCGCAGACGTCCGTTGAATACACCAACACGTGGCTGCGCGCCCACACCAAGCTCACAAAGGTGCTGTACACGGGGATTTGGCACGGCATCAACGCCCAGGAAATGGTGCACGTGGGCGAGTTCCTCCAGCTGAAGGTGCTCAACGCCGGGTAAGCACGACGCCGGCACCCGGCCTGCGCGTTCGGCTTCCGTTGCGCTGTGGCAGGGTTGGGCGGGACGGGTTGCTCAGGCCCCGGTGGTGATGCGGACGGTTTCGCCGTTGACGCTCACGGTGTCTCCGTGGTGCAGCTGGCGCCCGCGGCGCTCATCGATCTCGCCGTTGACCTTGACCAGGCCGTTCTTGATGAGCTCGGCCGCCTCCACGCCGTCCTCCACCAGGCTGGCCAGCTTGAGCAGCTGTCCCAGGCGGATCATGTCGTCGCGGATGGGGATGTCAATGATCTCGTGTGAACTCATGGGTCAATTGTGCCGCACTGCTGGCTGCCGCAGACACGGCCGGAACCGAGCCAGACCATCGGCGAAATTCCGGCAGGGTTTTGGAACGTCGAGGGGCGCAATCAAGTGCTGCGGCGCTACGGTTGAAAGCAATACAGCAGCGACATTAATACCCGAGGAGTGCCACCCATGCCGACAACCGGCGCATTGATTGTCAGCGGCTACACCGAGGCGGGCTACGGAGCCGGGCCCGGCGTGCAGCGCTTTGCCCTGCAGGACGACGGCACCGTGGGGGAGCGGACCGCGGAGGCAGCCGGAGTCCGCAATCCGTCATTCCTGGCCGGCGCCGGCGGGGTGCTGCTTGCCGTCGAGGAGCTGAAAGACGGCACGGTCGCCGCCCTTGATCCCGAAACGCTTGCGGTCCTGGGGCGGGCATCCACCGGCGGGGCCGACCCCTGCCACGTGATCCACCTGGGCGGGAGTGTCTGGGTGGCCAACTATTCGTCCGGAACGGCTGCGGTGCTGCCGCTGGCCGCGGTGCTGGAAGGGGCCCAGCCAGGCGCCCTGCCCGGCACTGAGCCAGGCACTGAGCTAGGCACTGAGCCCGGCGCCGCACGGCCGGAGCTGCTCAGCCACCCTGGTTCCGGGCCCGTCACCGGACGGCAGGGGGAGTCCCACGCGCACCAGGTGACGGCCACGCCGTGGGGCACAGTGCTCGTGTCGGACCTGGGGGCCGACAGGGTGGACGTCTACTTTGCGGATTCGCGCGTGCTGGCTGACTCTGCGGAACTGCCGCCGGGCACTGGGCCCCGCCACGTGTCGCTGAAGCGCGGATTCATGTTCGTGGCGGGTGAACTGGACGGACACCTGCACGTGCTCCGACGTGCGGAAATGGCACCGGGCAAGGGGACGGGACACTTCTGGCGGTGGCTGTTCAAGGTGCCCCTTGCGCCGACCGAAGGGGAGATTGGACTGGCCAAGGAGTTCTTCCCTTCCCACATCCAGCTCTCGGAGGACGGCACCAAGCTCTACGCCGCCGTCCGCGGGCCCAACACGCTGGTGGTGCTGGACGTTTCGGGCGTGGAAGGGGATTCGCCCCGGCCGCCGGTATTTCTCAACCTCGTGCCCTCAGGCGGCAACTGGCCCCGTCACTTCGCCGTGGCGAACCACAAGATCTACGTGGCCAACCAGCTCTCCAACAATGTTGCCGTCTTCGACCTCGACGAAAACGGCCTGCCCGGTGCCGAACCGGTCCAAACAGTGGCATTCGGCAGCCCTACCTGCGTCGTGCTTGCCTGACCCCTGCCCAAGGTGAGCAGGCGGCGCAAGCCGGGGGCCGGCGTCGTACATCATCCGCCGGCCAACTTCTCTGTGGGGCAAAACCCGCGGTGGGTTGTGCCCCGGGTGCACCGGGGGCAAAACTCGGGCTGGGTTTGGCCCCAGGGAGAAGAACAGGTGCGGGACTCACGCCGGGTTCACCGCCCGCCGGAGCAATTCCTGCCCCGCGCCACAGACCGGTAGGCTAGTCCACGGACGGACCGCACCCAGCGGCCTCGTAATTATTAGGAGTACTCTGTGGCCCCCCAATCCAAGCTTGACCAGGTCATTTCCCTCGCGAAGCGCCGCGGCTTTGTGTTCCAGGCCGGTGAGATTTACGGTGGATCGCGGTCGGCCTGGGATTACGGCCCCCTCGGCGTGGAGCTGAAGGAAAACATCAAGCGCGAATGGTGGCAGTCGTTTGTGCGGGGCCGCGAGGACATGGTGGGCCTGGACTCCTCCATCATCCTGCCCAAGGCCGTGTGGGAGGCATCCGGCCACGTGGAAACCTTCACCGACCCGCTGGTGGAGTGCACCCAGTGCCACAAGCGCCACCGCCAGGACCACCTCATCGAGGCGTACGAGGCAAAGAAGAAGCGCCCGCCCGAGAACGGCATGGATGACATTGTGTGCCCCGACTGCGGCACCAAGGGCCAGTGGACTGAGCCCCAGCTGTTCTCCGGCCTGGTCAAGACGTACCTTGGCCCGGTGGATGCCGCCGCAGGGCTGTTTTACCTGCGCCCGGAAACCGCCCAGGGCATTTTCGTGAACTTCAACAACGTGCTCACCACCTCCCGGAAGAAGCCCCCGTTCGGAATTGGCCAGATCGGCAAGGCGTTCCGAAACGAGATCACCCCCGGTAACTTCATCTTCCGCACGCGTGAATTTGAGCAGATGGAAATTGAGTTCTTTGTGCCCGGCGAGGACGCTGAGAAGTGGTTCAAGGAATGGGTCGAGCTGTGCTGGGACTGGTTCGTGGACCTGGGGATCAACCCGGAAAACATGCGCCGCTTTGACGTCCCCGAGGACGAGCGCGCCCACTACTCCGCCGGCACCATTGACTTTGAATACCAGTTCGGCTTCAAGGGCTCGGGCTGGGGCGAGCTCATGGGCGTTGCAAACCGCACCGACTATGACTTGAGCTCCCACACGAAGGGTTCGGGCACCGAACTGAACTACTTCAACCAGGCCACGGGCGAACGCTTCACCCCCTACGTCATTGAGCCTTCCTTTGGCCTGACCCGCTCCATGATGGCGTTCCTGGTGGATGCCTATGTTGAGGACGAAGCCCCCAATGCCAAGGGCGGCGTGGACAAGCGCACCGTCCTCAAGCTGGACCCGCGCCTGGCCCCCGTCAAGGCCGCAGTGCTCCCGCTCTCCCGCAACGAGGAGCTCTCGCCCAAGGCCAAGGACCTCGCCAACCAGCTGCGCAAGCACTGGAACATCGAGTTCGACGACGCCGGCGCCATCGGCCGCCGCTACCGCCGCCAGGATGAAATCGGCACCCCGTTCTGCATCACTGTCGACTTCGACACGCTCGAGGACAACGCCGTGACCATCCGCGAGCGCGACACCATGAGCCAGGAGCGCGTTTCCCTCGACAAGGTCCAGGCGTACCTGGCTTCCCGCCTCCTGGGTGCCTAGGAATGGCTGAACTTTCCTTCCGGCCGTGGCGCGACGGCGACGATCTTGCCCTGCGGGAAATCTGGGGCGACGCCGAGTCCGCTGCGGCCGGGGCGTTCCGCGCCGCGCTGGCACCGGAATCCGACCGTGGCCCGTGGCGGCGCACCATTGTGGCCGAGGACCAGGGCATCCCGGTTGCGGCCGCCGTGGTGTATTCCACCACGCTGCACCCGGCGCGCCTGTGGGCCTACGTGGAAGTTGCCACGGACCACCGCCGCGCCGGCGTGGGCGCCACCCTGCTGACCATGCTGCGCGCTGAAGCGGCCGCCGCTGTTGCCTCCGGCCTGGCAGGCACGACGGCGTTGCGCACCAAGGTTGCCCCCGGCACCTCAGGCGCCAGCTTTGCGTCAGCGATGGGGTTGGCTAGGCTGCAGCGGAACAGGGTGGTGGAAGTGGGCCCGGGCGCGCTGAAGCTGCCGGTGTTCGGCTCCGGCACCGAAGAGGAGGCCACCGCACGCGTGCAGGATTTGGCCACCGGTTCGGTGGAGCTGACCGACATTGTGGGCCGCTACTACGAGGCTGTGAACCAGTGGGACCCCACCGGCACGCTGTCCCCGGGCACGGTGCAGCGGATGTTCCTGGACGACCTCACGGGCGCCCACGGGGCCCTGGTGCTCCGCGCCGAACCCGCCAGCGCGTTCGGTTCTGATGTGCAGCCCAGCAGGAAGGGGCGCATCGAGGCGTTTGCCGTCAGCTACTCCCAGGGGCATGTGGTGCCCGGGGAGCCTGATGCACCGGCCCAGGCGTCCGAGGTTTTCCTCGGCGTGGAGCCCTCGTTGGGGCATGACGCTGCAGTGCAGGCCGTCTACGACCTCCTGGCGCTGATCACCCACCAGTACCCGGTACTGCTGGAGCTGGACGACTCCATGGAGGCCCTGGCCGCCGTGGTCAACCCCATGATCGAGGTGGGAGCAGCCAAGGTTCGCGGCGACGAAACGTTCGTGGTCGGAGAGTAGCCCGCCCCCGTTGAGGAGTGAGAACACTACCTCCCCGCTGCCTAGCCGAAGGATCTTGACAGCCATGGGCCACACCCATTCACACGGTGACGACTCCCTGTTGAACCGCTCCGAGCTGCGGCGGCGCCAGGGGGTCCGCCGTCGGGCCGTAGTGCTGCTGGGGTGGATCCTCATCCCGCTGGCAGTCCTGACGGTGGCCGCAATGGTGATGCTGTGGCCCGGCGGCGGCACCTCCGCGCCCTCGGCAGGAAATCCTTATGCGGTGGCGCCCGGCGCCTCGTTCGCCACCGGCACGGTGCAGCGGACCGTTGCGGAAGACTGCCCGGGCGCAGCGGGCCAAAAGTGCCTGACGGCGTACGCGGCCGTCAAGGGCGGCGCCGCGGTCCCCGTCATGGTCACCCCGGACATTGTCCAAGCCCGCGGCGTGAAGGCGGGCGAGGAAATCCGGTACCTCAAGCTGCCCCAAGCCTCTGCGGGCGTGGCGCCCATGGGCCCGCAATATGTGTTCATCGACTTTGTCCGCACGGTGCCGCTGGGCCTGCTGGCCTTCCTCTACGCCGTGGTGGTGGTGGCTGTGGCCAGGTGGCGGGGGCTCCGGGCCATGCTGGGGCTGGGCGGCGCCTTTGCCGTGCTGGCGTGGTTCATCCTGCCGGCCCTGGCTGAAGGGAAACCTCCCCTCCTGATTGCTGTGGTCGGGTCGTCCGCGATCATGTTTGGCGTGCTGTACTTCGCCCACGGCTTTTCCGCCCGCACGTCCACGGCCCTTTTGGGCACCCTATTCGGTTTAGGGGCGACGGCGGCACTGGCCGGCTGGGCCGTTGATGCGGCCGCGCTGACCGGAACCAAGGGCGACAACGCCTACCAGCTGTTGAGCCTGACGAACGGCATGTCGCTCTCGGGAATGATCCTGTGCGGGCTCACCATCTCGGGGCTGGGCGTGCTCAACGACGTCACCATCACCCAGTCGTCCGCAGTGTGGGAACTGTACGAACTGGCCCCACGGACTGGCGCGCGGGAATTGTTCACCTCCGCCATGCGCATTGGCCGGGACCACATCGCCTCCACCGTCTACACCATCGCGTTTGCCTATGCGGGCGGGGCGCTGCCGGTGCTGCTGATTGTTTCCCTGTATGACCGACCGCTCATCGACGCACTCACCAGTGCGGAACTGGCCGAGGAAGTGGTCCGCATCCTGGTCGGTTCCATTGGCCTGGTCCTGGCCATTCCGGTCACGACGGCGGTGGCGGTCGCCGTCGTCAAGGCCACTGGCAGAAGCACCGAACCCCACCCCGCTTAAACCGACGCTCGGTTGCAATCGGGGCACTTTTACGGAACGCTTCCGCACAATTGCAACCGAGGGTCGGGGAAAACACCCCTGTTTGCAACCGAGGGTCGGAGAA
>NZ_JAJLOZ010000051.1:0-34489 GCF_025548615.1 Arthrobacter sp. A2-55
GCGCTGGGGGCGGCGTCCCGGGCAGACCCAAAAATCTCTGTGCCCAGGGTGTCGGTGAAGAACGGCTCCTGGTACACGCCGGCGTCGGACGGTTCCGTGGGAACAACCAGGTCCAGCAGGTCTGCCGGGGTGGTCCGGGAGGCAATCAGGTAGGCCGAACCGTCCTGCTGGCCCAGGTCAAGAATGGAGACGTTGGACACGCGCTCCCCGGTGGCAACTTCGCGGGCGCTGTGCGTCAGGTTTTCGGAGTTGGCGGGCGCTGACACAAGGATACTGACTGGTCGGTTCAAAACCTGGTCCAGGCCGTCCAGGATGACGTCATTCTCGGCGGAGGCCAGGATTCGCCCGGTCACCTTGTAGCGGCCGCCCAGGATGGAGCCCACATCAATGGGTTGTGGCACCGAATCCTCCTTGTAACGTTGGTGGCGTGTGCCGGAATTTCCCAACATGCCGTAATTGCACTGATTCTATAGGACCATGGCGTGAAAGCTGTGGACCGCTACCGGCGCCCCGGCAGCCGGGAAAGCAGTTTGGAGCGCAGGGGCGCCAGGATGTCGTCCAGCTCATGCACGTGCAGGAGCTTGAGCATCACCACATAGACAGCCGCCATGACACAGCCCACGGCCGCCAGCGTCACCACGGCGGCGGCGATGGAATGCCACATGAACCCCTGGGCGGACTGGCCGCCCAGCAG
Organism: Arthrobacter sp. A2-55; assembly: GCF_025548615.1. Lineage (NCBI taxonomy): Bacteria > Bacillati > Actinomycetota > Actinomycetes > Micrococcales > Micrococcaceae > Arthrobacter > Arthrobacter sp. A2-55. Next base: position 695 of record NZ_JAJLOZ010000051.1, read on the forward strand.
CATCAGCACGAATTCCCCGGCCAGCCCGGAAACCAGGGCGGCGGCCAGGAAACGCATGTGCGCCTGCAGGATCAGCCCGCCGCCATAGTCACCCAGGCGGGCGCGCAGGAACAGGTGGCTGACCACAGGTCCCATGATGTTGCTGACGGTGTAGCTGCAGGCAATGCCGTAAATGATGAACGGCGCCGGCAGCAGGGCTGCCAGCAGGGCCGTCCCGAGTCCGATGCAGACCATGATGCACTGGATGACGAAAGGGGTCTTGGCGTCCTCCTGGGCGTAAAGGACCCGGTTGAGGATGAAATTGATGCTGTAGGACGGTGCCCCGATGGCCAGGATGGCCAGCACAATGGCGATCTGGCGCCCTGCAAACTCCTGGTTTCCGCCAAAAAGCATGCCGAACGGGCCGGAAAGCACAATGAGGGCCACGCCGGCAAAAACGGTGGCCACGCCCGTGGTGCGCAATGCGCGGGAGAGGGAGCTGCGTAGCCCGGAGAAGTCATGGGCGGCCGCGGCCCGTGCCATGGCCGTGAACATCACCGTGGCAATGGACAGGGCAATGATGGAGTGCGGCATGATGTAGAGTTCCACGGCGCGGTTCAAGGCGTAGACACCTGGAATGACCGAGTCCGCGACGGTGCCGGAATCCGGCTTGCTGCCGGTGGGGATGGTGGCGATCTTGAGGATGAGGATAAAGCTCAGGTTGCCGATGACCATGGTGCCCATGGTCCAGCCGGCGATCCGGGCCGTGGCGCCCAGGCCCGTGCCGCGCCAGCCGAACTTGGGCCGCAGCCCCAGGCCGAGCCGCTGGACGGGAATCAGCAAGATCACCGACTGGACCACAATGCCCAGTGTTGCCGTGCCGGCCAGCAGCCAGCTCTGGCCCGCCGTCCAGTTGTCCACGGTGTGGGGTGTGCTGGCGGAACTGCCCGCCACTGCGATGAAAACCAGCAGGCCGGCAATGGCCACCACATTGTTGAGCACGGGCGCCCAGGCGTAGGCCTTGAAGGCGTTGTGGGCGTTGAGCACCTGGCCCAGCAGGGAGTAGAGGCCGTAAAAGAAGATCTGCGGCAGCAGGAACATGCCAAAGGTGATGGCCAGTTTCAACTGGCTGCCTGAATACGTGGTGGACAGCGAGGTGATCGGCGCCACCAGCACCACCACCAGGGCGGTAACGACGAACAGGCCAGTCACGCCCAGCGTCAGCAGCCGTGAAATGAAGTCGGTGCCCTTGTCCGGTTGTTTGCTGGCCTTGATGATCTGCGGGATCAGCACGGCATTGAACACGCCGCCGGCCAGCAGCATGAAGATCAGGTTCGGCAGGTAGTTCGAGCTTTCAAAGAGGTCGCCGACAGTGGTGCCGGCCACCGCGATGCCCAAAACTATGCCCTTGATAAAACCCAGGATGCGGGAGGCCAGCGTGCCCACGGCCATGGAGGCGCTGGAACGGGCGGCCTGCGCCTGCGTTTGCGGCTGGCCGGCGCCGCGGGTGTTCGCAGCCGCGCCCGCACCGCCAGCTTCCAGGCCGCCACCGAGGCCGCTGCGGCGTACCGGGGCGTTCGACGGCGGCATGCTGGGTTTGGGAGGGATTCTCACCCGATCTACGTTAGACATCATCCCCATCATCTCATTGGCACCCGGATGGGAGCTGCATGCCGGCAAGGCACCAAGGAGCGGCGGCGGGGATTGGCTGCTAGAAGTATTCGGGCAGCAAGTCCTGCGCCAGGTCGGTGATGCGGCGTTCGTTCGGGAAGGACAGTTTGAGCGCCAGCTCGGACAGGGGAACCCACGCGACGTCCACGGCCTCGTGGTCCGGATCATTGTCAATGGTCAGCTCGCCGCCGGTGGCCCGCAGCAGGAAGTGGTGGACTGTCTTGTGGACCCGGTGTCCGCTGACGGTAAACCAGTAGTCAATGCTGCCCAACGGGGCCAGGATGTCCCCGGCAATGCCGGTCTCCTCCTCGATCTCCCGAACAGCTGCCTCGGCGTAGTTCTCCACGCCTTCCGGATGGCCCTTCGGCAGGCACCATTCAAGGCGGCCGCCGCGGTTGATCCGGGCAATGATCGCCACCCGAAGGCCCGTGCCGTGCTGGTCGACCACCACACCGCCGGCGGAAATTTCCTCCACTGTGGGGAGCTGGCTGTTCGACCCCTGCGTGGCGGGCGCGTTGTGGCTGCCCATTGCCGGTGGCAATGGGCCCCTTTTCGGCGCGCGCGGCACTGGGTGGACCATGCAGTCCACTCTAGCTATCTTTGGGCCGGGATGATGACAGGGCGGATCAGCCTGTTTGCTGTGCCGCCGCTTCGCCCCGACGGCTGGGACGGGGAAAAGTCTGGCATTCTTAAGGGACTATGGAAATGGTGCCAGATACCTCGAATTTAGACCCGGTCGTCCTTGAATTGGGCGGCCTCTTTGCCGATGCCGGCTACGAACTTTCCCTGGTGGGCGGGCCGGTCCGCGACCTGTTTCTGGGTCGCACGTCACCGGACCTGGACTTCACCACCAATGCCACGCCGGACCAGATCCTGGCCGTGGCCGCGAAGTGGGCGGATTCGCACTGGGAGATGGGGCGGGCGTTTGGCACCATCGGCTTCCGCAAGCGCAACCGCAACAAGGAGGTGCTGCTCATTGAGGTGACCACCTACCGGGCTGAGGCGTACGACCCCGAGTCGCGCAAGCCCGCCGTCGCCTTTGGCACGTCCCTGGAAGACGACCTTGCCCGCCGCGACTTCACCACCAATGCCATGGCCCTGCGCCTGCCCGGCCTGGAACTCGTGGACCCCCACGGGGGCGCCAGGGACCTGGCGGCCGGCCTGCTGCGGACCCCGGGTACGCCCGAACAGTCCTTCTCTGATGACCCGCTGCGCATGATGCGGGCCGCCCGCTTCGCCTCCCAACTGGGCCTTGGGCTGCACCCGTCCGTCCTGGCCGCCATGAAGGACATGGCCGGGCGCATCAGCATCATCTCCGCTGAACGGGTCCGCGATGAACTGGTCAAGCTGATTTGCGGGGCCCAGCCGCGCGCCGGCGTCGACATCCTGGTGGAGACAGGCCTGGCCGCCCTGGTGCTGCCCGAAGTGCCGGCCCTGAAGCTGGAGACCGACGAGCACCACCGCCACAAGGATGTCTACCAGCACTCCCTGCAGGTCCTGGAGCAGGCTGCTGCCCTGGAAACCGGCCCGGACGGTCCGGTGCCCGGCCCGGACTTTGTGCTCCGTTTTGCCGCGCTGATGCACGACGTCGGCAAGCCCAAGACCCGCCGCTTTGAGCCGGGCGGGGCCGTGAGCTTCCGCCACCACGACCTGGCCGGAGCCAAGCTGACGGCAAAGCGCATGAAGGCGTTGCGCTTTGACAATGAGTCCATCAAGGCTGTTTCCCGCCTCGTGGAGCTGCACATGCGCTTCTACGGCTACGGGGACGCAGGCTGGACGGACTCGGCCGTCCGCCGCTACGTGGCAGACGCCGGACCCGTCCTGGAGCGCCTGCACCGCCTGACCCGTTCGGACGTGACCACCCGGAACCAGCGCAAGGCGGACAGGCTGTCCTTCGCCTACGACGACCTGGAGCAGCGGATTGCCGTGCTGGCCGCGCAGGAGGAGCTCGACGCCATCCGGCCGGACCTGGACGGCGGGGCCATCATGGCCATGCTGGGCCTGAAGCCGGGCCCTGTGGTGGGCAGGGCGTACAAGTTCCTGCTGGAACTGCGCATGGATGAAGGCCCGCAGTCGGCGGAGCAGGCGGAAGCCGCCCTGCACGCGTGGTGGGCGGGGCAGCCGGAGTCCCAACCCGACGCCCAAGCCGACGCCCAAGTCGACGCCGGACCCGCCGACCAGGACGCTCCCGCGGACGACGCCTGAGGCGCGAACCGCCTCCCAATCCCTTCAGCCCACCCAACAGAACAGGACCCCCGCATGAGCAGCTCAACTCCCGTTGAACCGGCAGGCTCCACCCCCCTGACCCACATTCCGGTCCCCGGAGGACCCAAGCTGTGGCTGCTGCGCCACGGCGAAACCGAGTGGTCCCGCAGCGGTCAGTACACGGGCCTGACGGACCTGCCGCTGACAGAGGTGGGCGAAGAACAGGCCCGCTCCGCCCGCGCAGCCCTGGCCGGCACAAGCTTTGACCTGGTGCTGACCTCGCCGCTGCAGCGCGCCAGCCGCACCGCCGAACTCGCGGGCTTCCCCGACGCGGAAGTGGAGCCCAATGCAGTTGAATGGGACTACGGCGACTACGAAGGCATCAACAGCGCCGTGGTGCGCGCGGAAAACCCCGGCTACCTGATCTGGGACAGCGGCGTGCCCAACGGCGAGACGCTGGACCAGGTGGCTGCGCGCGCGGACCTCATCGTGGCCCGGGCACGCGGACCCCTGCCGGACGGCACCATGCCGGCCAATGTGCTGCTGGTGGCCCACGGGCACTTCCTGCGCATCCTCACGGCGCGCTGGTTGGGGCTCGACGCCGGCCAGGGACGCCACTTTGCCCTCGGCACGGCCAAGGTGTGCACCCTGGGCTGGGACAAGAAGACGCCGGCCATCGAGCAATGGGGCCTGTAGCCGCCTCGCTGCACTCCACGCCCACCAGGGCCCTGGCCGTTGTGGCGTGGCTGTTTTGCGCCTTCTTCGCGCTCAACCTGCTGATGACCGGCACTCCGGCGGGCATCTGGCACTTCCTGCCCTGGCTGCTGCTGGTGGCTTGGGCGTTGTTTGTGCTCTTGTGGCGCCCACGGTTGGAGGTGCGGCAGGGCGGGCTCGCGGTGGTCAACCTGCTGCGCGAGCACACCGTTCCCTTCGGCGCGTTGCGGGCGGTGCGCGTGGCGCAAAACGTCAGCCTTGACACCGCGTCCGGGCGCATCGTGAGCTGGGGCGCGCCAGGCGCCGGAAAGCTGGGGCCGAAGATGCTCACCGGCACGGGTGGCGCCCGCACCATGGCTTCCTTGCCGCGCACCCAAGCGGCCGTCGAGGCGGCCTGGGACGCTTGGGAGCGGGCCCAGGCCGATGGGAAACACCTCGGGAAGCACGACGGCGGCGCTTCCTCCGCGGGTGGCTCCGCCTCCCAGCCCGGCCCGGAGCAGTCGGTGACCCGCCGCTGGAACGTGCCGGTCGCCGTCGTCGGTGTCCTGTTGCTGCTACTTTCCTTGGCGGGCACCGTCACCTGACTTAAATGGTTTCGTCCGGGCCCAGCCACCGGATGGCGGCCGGGCCCGGACGAAACCGCAGGGCCCTTTATCACGTACGGGTGTGGCTAGGCCTTCCAGCCCACCGTGGTCCAGTCGATGGACTGGAACTGTGCGGCACCGTAGTTGACCAGGCCATTCTTCACGCCGAACGTGATGGGACGGGGGGTCAGCGGGATGACGGGGACGTAGGCAAAGATGGCCTTGTCGATCTCATTGGCCAGCACCAGGCGCTTGGCCGGGTCCAGTTCCGCATTGGCGGCAGCCCACATCTCGCCCAGCTTGGGGTCGGTCAGGCCCGTGTAGTTCTGGCCGCCTTCTGCGGGGTAGAAGATGGATTCAGCCGAGGAGATCGGGAACGCCGTCCCCTGCCAGGCGAAGCTCACCATCTCAAAGTTGGACTTGAGCACGTAGTCCGAGAAGAACTTGTCCGCAGGAACGGTGTTGTTCTTGAGCGTGATGCCCACGGCCTTGAGGTTGGCCTGGACTTGCTTGAAGGACTGCTCGGACACCGGGTTGTTGGCATCCAGGGTGTACGTCAGCACAAGTTCCTTGCCGTCCTTGGCGTAGACGCCGTCGGAGCCCTTGGCATAGCCGGCCTCCTTGAGGAGGGCAGCGGACTTGGCAACGTCGTAGCCAATGGCCGACGTGCCATTGTCCTGGTAGCCCTTCTGGCCGGGCATGAAGATGTAGCTGTTCATGTTGGTCACCGGGGCGCCAATGGGGCTGAGGCGGCTGGCGGACATGGTGTCGCGGTCAATGGCGTGGGCCACTGCCTGGCGGACCTTGACGTCGGCCAGCGGCCCCTTGGAACCGTTCAGGGTGATGTGGCTCCAGGTCACGCCGCCGGACTGCTGGACGGAGCCGTCGGTGCGCTTCTTGGCAGTGTCGTAATTGTCCTTGCTGGTGCCGATGATCAGCGCGTCGATTTCCTTGTTGGCATAGGCCTGGGCCAGGCCGTCACGGGAAACGACCTTCATCAGGATCTTGTCCAGCTTCGGCTTTTCGCCCCACCACTTCGGGTTCGGGGTCAGCGTGACGATTTGCCCGTTGGTGTCCACGTTGGAAACCTCAAACGGACCGTTGGAGGGCATGGGCTTGGTCTTGTAGCCCGTGTTGAACGCCTTGGAGTCGGAGGCGATGGAGGCGGGCATGATGGAGCCCTCGCCGCCGAGGATGGAGGCCCAGTCGGCGTTTTTGTTCTTGAACGTGATCTTGAAGTTCTGGTCGGTATCTTCCTTGGTGACCGAGGCAATGTCCTTGTAGACGTTGTCCGCGGCGATCTGGTAGGCCTTGTCGGCGCCGCTGTTGGCCTTGAAGGTGGCTTCAAAATCCTTGTAGGTCATGGGCGTTCCGTCTTGCCACACGGCCTTTGGGTTGAGCTTGACCTCAATGACCTGCGGGTCTTGGCTAACAACGCTGACATCGCTTGCGTAGTCCTTGTTGACCGCCCAGGTGCCGTCCGCGTTGATCTTGACGGGACCGCCTGAGGTGGGATCAATGATCTGCCCGGCGGCGGCGTTGGCGCCGTCGGCCTGAAGCATGTTCCAGTTGTCAGGCAGCTGGTCCACGGCCAGGGTCAGCTGGCCGCCATTCTTGACGGCGGCGTAATCGGCGGAAACCCAGGCCGTGGTGGGCAGGGTTGCCGTTTCGGAGGCGCCCTTGCTGTTGTTCACGCTGGGTTTGGCATTGCCGCCGCCGCCGGCACTGCAGCCCGTGACGGCGAGGGCCAGGGTTAGGACGCCGGCTCCCATCATCTTCTTGATGTGTTTCATTGTTTCCTCCATTGTGGTGTTCCCCAGCGGGTGACGGGGGCCGTGCTTCTTGAGATGGTCATGGTTGGCTCGTTGCGAGTGTCATGAGGTCGATGTGTTCGGAATGGTGGCAGGCCACGGAGCTGCCGTGGACCTGGCGCCGTGCCGGGTCCAGGGTGCGGCATTGTTCCTGGCCGTCCTGGTCCATGAGCTGGTACAGCGGGCAGCGGGTGCGGAAGTTGCAGCCGGCAATGTCCTCCGTGGGGCTGGGCAGCTCGCCCTGGAGGATGATCCGCTGGCGGCTGCGCTCCAGGGTGGGGTCGGGGACCGGGACGGCGGACAGCAGCGCCCTGGTGTACGGATGCTGCGGATGGTCGAAGATTTCGCTCGACGGGCCGCTTTCCACAATCCGGCCCAGGTACATGACGGCCACATTGTCGGCGATCTGGCGGACCACGGCGAGGTCGTGGGCCACAAACAGGTAGGACAGCCCCAGTTTTTCCTGCAGGTCCTCGAGCAGGTTGATCACGCCCGCCTGGATGGAGACGTCAAGGGCTGAGACGGGCTCGTCCAGCACCACGATCTTGGGATCCGTGACCAGCGCCCGGGCGATGCCTATGCGCTGGCGCTGCCCGCCGGAGAATTCGTGCGGGTAGCGGGACGCCATGGATGGGTCCAGCCCGACGAGCTCCATGACATCCCGCACCCTTCGGGACCGTTCCTTGGCCGGCACGGCGTGGACAGTAAGAGGCTCGGCAATGATGTCCTGGATGGGCAGGCGCGGATCCAGGGACGCCATGGGGTCCTGGAACACCACCTGGATGTCCTGGCGCAGTGTGCGGCGCTCCTTGGCGGACATGGTCGAAACATCGCGGCCGTTCACGGTGACCTGGCCCGACTGCGGCTTGGCCAGCTCCAGGATTTCCATGATGGTGGTGGACTTGCCGCAACCGGATTCGCCCACCAGGCCCAGCGTTTGGCCGGACTTGATGTCAAAGCTGACGCCGTCCACGGCGCGCACCTTGCCAATGGAGTGCTTGAAGACGGAACCCTTGGTGAGGGGGAAGTGCCGCACCAGCTGGTCCACAGCCAGCACTGTCTTCGGTGCCACCTCGGCGCGTTCCTCCAGGGCAATGGGCGCCGGAACCGGGTACAGTGCGGCGCGGTTGAGCGCGCCCCCGGAGATCTCCTCCACGCGCAGGCACGCCGATGCATTGAGCGGGTTGCCGTCAATGCTGGTCAAGGGGGGTTCGGTGGTTCGGCAGGCGTCAATGGCCACAGGGCAGCGAGGGGCAAAGGGGCAGCCCGGGGCCAGGTTGCTGAGCTGTGGCGGGCGCCCTTCCAGCGGGACAAGCCGGGTGTGGCCGGCCGTGGCCAGGTTGGGCATGGAACGCAGCAGCCCAATGGTGTACGGCATGGTGGGGGCATGGAACACCTGGTCCACGGTGCCGGTTTCCACAATCCGGCCGGCATACATGACGGCGATCCTGTCGGCGTTGCCTGCCACCACGCCCAGGTCGTGGGTAATGAGCACCACGGCGGCGCCCGTGAGGTCCTTCGCCTTCTGCAGGACCTCCAGGATTTGCGCCTGAATGGTGACGTCCAGGGCAGTGGTCGGTTCATCGGCAATGATCAGGCGCGGGTTGTTGGCGATGGCGATCGCGATCATGGCGCGCTGCCGCATGCCGCCGGAGAATTCGTGTGGGAAGGACTGGGCCCGGCGCTCCGGATTGGGAATGCCCACGATCTTCAGCAGTTCCACGGCGCGGGCGTTGGCGGCCAGCTTGGACAGTGCCCTGTCGTGGAGCTGAAGGGCCTCGGCTATTTGGGCCCCGATGGTGTACACCGGGGTCAGCGCCGAGAGCGGGTCCTGAAAAATGATGGAAATGCCCTCACCGCGCAGCTTTGACAGTTCCCTGTCGCTGCGTCCCAGCAGCGAACGCCCCTCGAAGAGGATGTCGCCGCTGATTTGCGCGGAAGACGGCAGCAGTCCCATGACGGCCAGCGAAGACACGGACTTGCCGGATCCGGATTCCCCCACAATCCCCAGGAATTCGCCCTTGTCCACGTGGTAGTTGACGCCCCGGACGGCGGTGACGGAGCCGCCCGGCTGGGGAAAGGTGACCGACAGGTCACGGACCTCCAGGAGGTGGTTGCTTTGACTAATCACGGTTGACTCCGGAGGTTGGGTCCACGGCGTCGCGCAAGGCGTCGCCAACAAGGCTGGCGGAGAGCACCGTAAATACGAGGATGGCGGCAGGGAAGACAAACAGCCAGGGACGGGTGGCCGCCGCGCTTTGGCCGGAGGCCAGCAGGGTGCCAAGGGAGACGTCCGGGGCCTGGATGCCGAAGCCGAAAAAGCTCAGGGTGGTTTCGCTGAGGATGGCCCCGCCCACGCCCAGGGTGGCGTCAATGATCAGCAGCGAGGAGACGTTCGGCAGCACGTGGCGGCGGATGATGGTCCAGGTGTCCACGCCCATGAACCGGGCCGCCTTGATGAAGTCGCGTTCACGCAGGGACTTGGTTTGCGCCCGTATCACCCGGGCCATGATCATCCAGCCGAAGCCCGCAAGCAGGAAGATCAACGCCACCCAGGACAGCGACTTGAAGATGGGGCTGAGCAGGATGAACAGGAACAGGCTGGGCAGGACCAGCAGGAGGTCGATGACCCAGACAATGGCCTTGTCCCACCAGCCGCCCACGTAACCGGCCACAGCCCCGACAACGCCCGCAATGATGGCCGCCAGGGGGCCCACCAGCAGCCCGATGATGAGGGACTTGCGCAGGCCGACAATGGTTTGGGCGTAAATGTCCTCGCCAATGTCGCTCGTGCCAAACCAGTGCAGTGCCGTGGGGCTGGAACCCATGTTGAAAGTGTCCAGGTCAGAGGCGTTCCAGGCGTTGGGTGCCAGCCCAAAGATGGCCCACAAAACTATTGTGCCAAGACCGATGATGCCCACCCAAAAGCGCGGCGTACTGCGCAGGCGGGAGAGGACCAGGCGAAAGCGGGAGACCGGCTTCGGGGACTGGATGACTTCGGGGTTCCCTGCTGCGGGGTCTGCAACGGGAATTTCGTCAAGCATGGACATGGCTACACCCTCACTCTCGGGTCAAGGGCGGCATAGACCACGTCGGAAAGCGTTCCGGCGATCAGGATCAGCACGGCATTGAACAGCACAGCACCCGTGAAGGCGTTGATGTCGCTTTGGGTGATGGCATTGACCAGCATCTCGCCCATGCCGTGCCAGCTGAAGACCAGTTCAGTCACTGCCGCGCCGGCCAGCACCGTGGCGAAGGAGTAGGCGAAGTAGGTGGACATGGGGATCAGTGCCACGCGGACGCCGTGCCGGACCAGGGCGGAGCCCCGGGTGCGGCCCTTGGAGCGGGCCGTGCGGATGTAGTCGGCGGAGAGCACGTCCAGCATGGCGCTGCGCTGGTACCGGGAATAGCCGGCGGCACCCATGAGGGCCAGGGAAATGGTGGGGAGCAGCAGGTGCGCGGCCCGGTCCCAGAATTGGACCCACCAGCCGCCGTCGAGCCCTGCCGTGTATTCGCCCGTGAAGTTGATGAGCTGGACGCCCAGGACGTTGTTGAGCAGGGTGGCCAGGATCATCAGCAGGATGCCCAGCACGAAGGACGGCGTGGCCAGGATGGTGAACGAGGCATAGGAAATGGCCTGGTCACTGAATTTGTACTGCCGCACCGCCCCCCACACGCCAATGGCCACGCCGACAATGGCGGCAATGATGGTGCCCAGAATGAGGAGGCGGAGGCTGGTGCCTGCCCGCGCCGCCATTTCGCTCACCACCGTGGTGTTGTGGATGGTGTCGCCCAGGGAGCCGTGGGTCACCAGGTTGACCACCCAGGTCCACAGCCGCTCGATGACGGGCGTGTGGGGGTTGACGCCCAGCCCGGTCAGGATGGAGTTGATGGTTTCATCCGAGGGCCGCGGGTTGCGGCCAAGATACCGCCCCGCCGGATTCAGGATGGTGCTCGCCAGGAGATAGGCGCTCAGGGTGGCAATGGCGGAGAGGATCGCGTAATTGATGAAGCGTTTTACTATGAAGCCGATCATGGGTTCAACCCCCACGGATCCGCGCATGGGGCATCGTTAAGACGATGCGCCATCCGCCGGTTGGGTCGGTGCAGTGGCAAAAAATCATCCTTAGTGCTGGTCTGTCACTACGGCCAGGGGTGGCGGCCGTGCGAAGCAGGGGTCGTTCGTTCCCTTGGGCGAAAAGGGAAGCGAAGTCCCGTTCCCCCTTTACGGTGCCCAATGTACTCCAGGTCACAGCCGACTGCGGGGCGGTGGGGTGCGGGAAGGGGGCCCAGGCATACCCGCCGGTAACTTATCTTTGCTCCAAACGGTGTTCAAACCCCCGGAATCCCTGGGGCCGGGCCAACGCGTTCCGGTGCCCGGCGCGGGCAGGAATGTAATGAAAGAGTTATCCGCCACCTTGCGCGTGTCGTGCCCTTCGGAGGTGGTGTCCCGCGCGCAGGCAGGGCCTCCGCTGGGCCGCGGGCCGGCTGTGAAACCGGCTTCCGAACGGGGCTGCAAATGGTCCGCAAAGAAATATTTACATTAACTTTCCCCATGGGCTGGCCAATACCCCGTGAAATGCTGTACGTTTACTATTAGTCCCGATGAGTTCACTTGGGATAACCGCTTTAGGTTAGGGCAGTGCTCAATGGAAGGAGGCCATGATGATCACCATTATTACGACCGGAGTCAATGATTCCCGGCCAGCCTCCTCGTGGCACGCGCTCAAGGCGTCGTAATCCCTTAAGGAGATTACGTACGCATCCGGGACGCTTCGCTGAGGCTTCCCGAGAACGGCCAATCCCGCTGAGGACCCACCCTGTCCCTGTCCGGACAACCGCCTGACGCGGCTCCGGCCTGGAATGGGGCGTTGCACCCATCTGCGCCGCTTGGCCACCACTCGGTTGATTCCGGAACCAATGCACAAAACAATTCGCGCTCTTTTGTGCTCTTGTAGCGCCTATTTTCGTGAGGAAACAATGGCTTTATTTGTTGCGCCAAAAAATAGTTTATCCAATAGTTCATTAGTGGTGGAAAGGGGGTGTTTCAATTGAAGGAAAAGCGTTCTTTGCCATCAGCCAGGAGAGTGTTCTTCGCCCCCGTGGACATGCAAAAGTTCAATGAGATGCGCGAGCAGCAGCAGCGGCAGATCCTCCGGATAGACCTGTTCAACATCCGGTAGGTGCCCGCCGTCCATGAGAGGAGGCCGCAGGATGACCATTACTCATTCTGCCCACGTGGCCCAGCACCCGCAGGGACAGCACATGCCGCCCCTGCCAGCGAGCAACAGCCCGCGCCGCCCGGCGCGGGCTGTTTGTTGTGCGCCGTGGGACTGTTTCTGTGAGAATTGATTGAACTTGGGCTACCCTGCCTGGACCGGAGAAAAGGCTGATCATGGGTGAAAGCGTGAATCCGGGCTTGCGACCGCCCGTCATGGAAGACGTTGCCGCCAGGGCCGGCGTTTCCCACCAGACGGTTTCGCGGGTCATCAACAGCCTGCCCAACGTCAGTGAAAAGACACGCCAGCGCGTGGAAGCGGCCATCGTTGAACTCGGCTACCGCCGCAATACCGCCGCCCGGCAGCTGGTGACGCGGCGCTCGGAGACGTTGGGGGTGGTGGCGCACAGCATGGAGCAGTACGGCCCCTCCCACATTCTGCTGGGCATCCAGGAAGCCGCGCACGCCGCCGGATATGCCGTCAACTCGGTGGGCCAGGCGGATACCGGCGGAGCGGCCATCATTGAAACCATTGAATACCACCTCTCCCACCAGGTGGACGGGCTGGTGGTCATTGCCCCCAGGGAAGCCATTGTGCGCGCCATTGAACGGCTGAACCCGGGCGTGCCCATTGTGGTGATCGGTGACATTGGGTCCTCCGGAGTGCACAGCGTGGGCGTGGACCAGCAGCGCGGCGGGTGGCTTGCCACGCGGCATCTCATTGATCTGGGGCACCGCACCATCGCCCACATCATGGGTCCCACGGACTGGCTTGACGCCAAGGCCCGCCGCCGCGGCTGGGAGGGCGCCCTGGCCGATGCCGGGCTGGAGCCCGGGCCGCTGCTGGTGGGTGACTGGAGCGCCGAGTCAGGCTACGAGGCGGGAAAGAAACTTTTTGCAGGCAAGGGGTGCACGGCGGTGTTTGCCGGCAATGACCAGATGTCGCTGGGCCTGATGCGGGCAGCCCACGAGATGGGCCTGCGAATTCCCGAAGACTTGAGCGTGGTGGGTTTCGACGACAACCCCGACTCCGGCTACTTCTTTCCGCCCCTGACCACCGTGCGTCAGGATTTTGCGGAGCTGGGCCGCCGTTGCGTGGGGATGATCCTGGATGGCATTGCCGGCAGCGATCCACTGTTCTCGGTGCGGATCCAGTCGCAGCTGGTGCAGCGGGCCAGCACGGCCCCCCTGCCGCCCGCGGAAGGCACCGCTGTCAGCGCCGCGATCGAGGGAGCAGAGGGGTCAAGCCGGTAGGCTCGTGTCCATGCAGGATTCACGGGCCGCGGGACCGTCGCAGGAAGATTCCATCGTTGTGCCCTCACGCAGCGATCCGTTGCTGGCAGCCATGGTTGAGCCTGTGGGCGGCCCCTTGGGCCGCCGCACGGAGCCCGGCCGGAGCCGCCCCGGCTTCTTCACGGTGGAACGGGTCCTGGTCATCATGGCGGCTGTCTCCGCGCTGCTTGCCGTGGTGGCCAAAAACCATTGCCGGGTGTCCGGTTGGACCACGCCTGACCAATACTCCACCGTGTGCTGGTCAAAGTTTCCCAATTCCATTCCCGCCGGCTGGCCCGGCTCTTGGTTTCCCTTTGTCAGCCCCGGCTCCACCTTTGACGGTTCGCCGGTGTCCGGCTTCGCGGCCGGTATGGCCGCCTGGCTCACCGGTTTCGCCGGAACGGGCACGGCGCGAACACTGGCCTTCTTTGACGCCAACGCGCTGCTGGTTGCCGCTGTCTGGATCTTTACCGTGGTGGTGGTGGCGCGCACGGCCGGCAGGCGGCCGTGGGATGCTGCCATGGTTGCGGCCAGCCCGCTGCTTTTGCTGACGGCCTTTGTCAGCTGGGATTTTTGGGCCGCAGCCCTGGTGGGCCTGGGCATCCTCCTCTTTGTCCGGCGCAACACGCTGTGGGCCGGGTTGGTGCTGGGGGTGGCGGCAATGGCCGCCCCGTACGCCTTCCTGGTGCTCCTTGCCGTGCTGGTCCTGGGGATCCGGACCAGGCAGGCCACGGCGGCGCTGGAGACACTTGCCGCCGGGGTGGTGGGCTGGCTGCTGGTGCTGGCCCCTGTCATGGCGCTGGATGGTTCCGCCTGGCGGCAGTACATGGGCGGCTTCCTCGGCGGCACGGCCACCGAGTCCTCCATCTATGGCGGCTGGAACCTGCTGGCTGCCCGCATTGGCCTGCCCGGGCTCGACGGCGGTGCCGTCAACGGCCTGGCAGCCGCGCTCTTGGTGCTGGTGGTCCTTGGCGTGGTGGCGCTCGGCCTGTATTCACCTGCCCTCCCGAGCCTGGCGGAGCTCTCAGCCGTGGCGGTGGCGGGGCTTTTGGTGGTGGACAAATTTGCCCAGCCGTGGCACGCCGTCTGGCTGCTGCCCCTACTGGCGCTGGCCCTGCCCCGCTGGCGGCCGGTGCTGCTGTGGCAGGCCGCGGTGGCCGTGCATTTCATTGCGCTGATGTTGTTCCAAAGCAAGGTCCTGGGCAACATCAGCGACCAGCACGCCATCGACACCCCCTACTTCGTCCTGGCATCGGCCCTGGCCGGTGCGGCCAGCTGCGCTTTGGCCGCGCTCCTGGTTCGCGGGTTGCTGCAGCCTCGCCATGGCCTGCCCCGTCGCGTTGGCGCCCGCCATGGTTGACGTGGCAGTGGTGGGTGCCGGGCCCAACGGCCTCGCCGCTGCGGTGACCATGGCCCGGGCTGGGCTGTCAGTTGTGCTGTACGAGGGCGGGGCCACCGTTGGAGGGGGGACCCGGACGGCGGAACTGACCCTTCCGGGCTTCCGCCATGACGTCTGCTCCGCCGTGCACCCCATGGCGCTTGCCTCGCCGTTCTTCCGGGCCCTTGGCCTGGCCGGGAGGATTGAGCTGCTGGTGCCGGAGATCTCCTACGGCCACCCGCTCGACGGCGGACGCGCGGGCGTGGCGTACCGGGACCTGGAGCGGACGGTTGATTCGCTGGGCGCGGACGGTCCCGCCTGGCGGCAGCTCATGAGGCCGCTGCTGGAGCGCCTGGACGGTGTCATTGACTTTACCCAGCACGGCCTGCTGAGGATACCCAGGGATCCGCTGGCCGTGCTCCGCTTCGGGCTGCGCGCCGTGGAACAAGGCACGCCGGCGTGGCAGCTTCGTTTCCGGGAGGACGCCGCCCCGGCCATGCTGGCAGGCGTGGCGGCCCATGCCATCGGCAGGCTGCCCGGCCTGGCCACCGCGGGCGCGGGGCTGTTGTTGGGGGCGCTTGCACACGCAGGCGGATGGCCGGTGCCGCGGGGCGGTTCGCAGGCCATTGCGGATGCCATGGCCGCCGACTTCAGCGCCCATGGCGGAACCATTGAGCTGGATGCACCTGTCACGGACATCGCAGCACTGCGGGCGGAGACGGGAGCACGCGCCGTCATTTGCGATCTCACGCCACGGGCCCTGGCACAGCTTGCAGCCAAGGAATTGCCGGAGCGTTATATGCGCAAGCTGGCATCCTTCCGTTATGGTGCCGGAGTCTGCAAGGTGGACTTTGCGCTTTCCGGGCCTGTGCCGTGGAGCAATGCGGAGCTGCTCGGTGCCCCCACCCTCCACCTGGGCGGCTCACGCCGGGCCATCGCGACGGCGGAAAACGCCGTCATCTCGGGCGGCCACCCCCCGGACCCGTATGTGTTGGTGGTGCAGCCGGGGGTGCTGGATGCAACGCGGGCACCGCATGGGTGCCACACCCTGTGGGCCTACACCCACGTGCCTGCCGGTTCCAGCCAGGACGCAACGGCAGCCGTCACGGCCCAGCTGGAACGGTTCGCCCCGGGCTTCCGGGACCTGGTGCTGGCCTCTCACGCCTCCACCGCGCAGGACGTTGCCGCGCACAATCCCAATTACATTGGCGGCGACATCAGCTCCGGCGCCGTGACGCTGGGGCAGCTGCTCAAGCGCCCCGTGGTGGCCCGGGAGCCGTGGCGGACGCCGTCGCCCGGGCTGTACCTGGGCTCGGCCTCCACGCCGCCCGGCCCTGCCGTGCACGGGATGGGCGGCTGGCTCGCGGCACAGTCCGCCCTGCGCCACACCTTTGGGCTGCCGGCCCCCGACCTCCGGGCTTAGTTGGCCACCGTGAAGCGCTGCCGGAGGTGCTTGGGGGCCTCGAGTTCGTCCACCATGGCCACGGCAAAGTCCTGGGTGGAAATATGGTCCCCGGCGGGCGAATCGCTGCCGACCACATAGCTGCCCGTGCGCTGCCCGGGTGCAATTTCAGGGGCGGGAGCCAGGACGGTCCAGTTGACGTGTTCCGGCAGGGCCTTGATCGAGTCCAGCGCAGCGGCGGCGGTCAGCGCCTCCGCGCGGTAGGCATCGGGGAAGCCCGGCATGTCCAGCAGGCGCGTTCCGTCGACAGTCAAGGTGCCGGCACCGCCCACCACGATGGTCCGAGTGCCGCCCACGTTCGCCAGGGCCGAGGCGGTGGCATCAAGCCACAGCTGGTGGTCCCCGCCGGTGCGGCTCGGCCCGGTGGCGAGCACGACGGCGTCGTGCGAGGTGGCAACCGAAGCGAGCGTGCCGGCGTCGGCCTGGTCGGCGGCCAGGACCGCGGCGGCGGGTGAGCCGGGGACTTCCCGGCCGGAACGGGAAATGGCGGTGACGTCGTGGCCGCGCCGCAGGGCCTCGGCCACGAGCTGCGAACCGACCATGCCGGTGGCTCCGTAAACTGCGATCTTCATGGGAACTCCTTGTGTTGGTATCCAATGGGAACTGGTGGCACAATACTATTCAGAAGATACTGGGCATTACAAAGAAACTGGGTTACCAAATGTATACTAAAGCTGCCGGCCGGGCGGATTTTGTTGGGGACGTCATGGATCCGGCTTGTCCGTCGCGTGTGGTTTTTGCCCGGGTGGGGGACAAGTGGGCGTCGCTGGTTATCCAGGTGCTGGCGGAGGGGCCGCTTCGATTTTCCGAACTGCGGGCGCAGGTCCAGGTGGTGACCCCAAAGGTGCTCACGCAGGTCCTGCGGGCCCTTGAGCGGGACGGGCTGGTCACGCGGACGGTCTTTGCGCAGGTGCCCCCGCGCGTGGACTATGAACTGACACCGCTGGGCCGAACCCTGCTGGGCCCGCTGTCGGAGCTTCGCCACTGGGCGGAGCACAATGTTGCGGCCATGCTGGCGGCCCGGGACGCCTACGACGACGCCCAGGACCGCCTCTGACCGCGGGCCGGGCTACTTGGTGGCAGCCTTGGCCCGGCGCTTGTTGAACACGTCAAACGCGACGGCGGCCAGCAGCACCAGGCCCTTGATCAACTGCTGGTACTCGGTGCCCACCCCCATGATGGACATGCCGTTGTTGAGGATGCCGATGATCAGGCCGCCGATGATGGCGCCGACCACCGTGCCGATGCCGCCCGTTACGGCGGCCCCGCCGATGAACACGGCGGCGATGGCGTCCAGCTCGAAGCCGTCGCCGGCCTTGGGGTTTGCGAGGTTGAGCTGGGCGGTAAAGACCAGGCCGGCCAGCGCGGAGAGCACGCCCATGTTGATGAACAGCGTGAAGGAGACCCGCTTGGTGTTGACGCCGGAGAGCTCGGCGGCGTGCATGTTCCCGCCAATTGCGTAAATGTGCCGGCCCCACACGGAGTTGGCCATGACGGCGGAGTAGCCCACCATGAGCACCCCCATCACGATGAGGACGATGGGCGTGCCGCGGTAGCTGGCCAGCAGGAAGGTGATGAGCAGGATCAGCCCCGCGGTAAACACCATTTTCAGGACAAACCAGGGGAGCGGCTCGTCTTCAAGTCCGTGCTTCTTGCGTGAGGCGCGCTGCTTCATGTCGGAGAGGATCATTCCCGCCGTGGCCAGGACGCCCAGGATGACCGTGAGCGGCTCCAGCAAGGACGTGCCGCCGCCCAGATCGGGCAGAAAGCCGCTGCCCAGTGCCCTGAATTCGTCCGGGAACGGGGAAATCTGCTGGTTTTGCAGAGCGATCTGGGTCAGGCCACGGAAGGTGAGCATGCCGGCCAGGGTGACGATGAAGGACGGGATGCCGAAGTAGGCGATCCAGAAGCCCTGCCACATGCCCACCACGGCGCCCAGCACCAGGCAGGCGACGATGGCAAGCCACCAGGGCATGTGCCATTGGGTGATCATGACGCCGGACATGGCGCCGACAAAGGCGACGACGGAACCTACGGAGAGGTCGATGTGTCCGGCGATGATGACCATCACCATGCCCACGGCCAGGATCAGGATGTAGCTGTTTTGGACAATGAGGTTGGAAACGTTGATGGGGGCCAGCGTGATGCCGTTGGTGGTGATCTGGAAGAAGATGATGATCACAATCAGGGCAATGAAGAGCCCGATCTGGCGGAGCTGGCCGGTCAGGTAATGCAGGGCGGAACTAACTGCGGTCATCGTGCGTCCTGGTCCTTTGCTTGGGTCATGAACTGCATGAGGTGTTCTGCCGTGGCCTCTTCCCGGGGAACGTTGGCCGTGATTTGGCCCTCCGCCAGGGTGTAGATCCGGTCGCAGATGCCCAGCAGTTCGGGCAGTTCTGAGGAGATGACGACGATGCCTTTGCCTTCGTCGGCGAGTTTGTTGATGATGGTGTAAATCTCGTACTTGGCGCCAACGTCAATTCCGCGGGTCGGTTCGTCAAGGATCAGGACGTCGGGGTTGGCGAACATCCACTTGGACAGGACCACTTTTTGCTGGTTTCCGCCGGAGAGCTTTCCGGTGATGGAGGCAACGTTGGGCGCCTTGATGTTCATGCTTTTCCGGTAGCCGTCCGCCACCAGGCGCTCCTTGTTGCTGTCCACCCAGCCCCAGCGCGACAGTTTGGCCAGGGCCGCGCCGGAAACGTTGCGCATGATGTTGTCGAGCAGGTTCAGCCCGTAGTGCTTTCGGTCCTCGGTGGCGTAGGCGATGCCGTGCTTGATGGCGGCGGAGACTGTGTTGGTCTGGATCTCTACGCCTTCCTTGTACACGCGGCCGCTGATTCGCGTTCCGTAGGCGTGCCCGAAGACGCTCATGGCCAGTTCGGTCCGCCCGGCCCCCATCAGGCCGGCAATGCCGACGATTTCACCGGCGTGGACGTTGAAGCTGACGTTCTTGACCACCTGGCGGGTCTGGTCGACGGGGTGGTAAACCGACCAGTCCTCCACGCGCAGCAGCTCGGCGCCAAGGCGGGGGGTGTGCTCCGGGTAGCGGTTGTTCAGCTCCCGGCCCACCATCCCCTTGATGATGCGTTCTTCCGTGATTTCATCCGCGTGCATGTCAAGGGTTTCGATGGTGCGGCCGTCGCGGATGATGGTCACCTTGTCCGCCACGGCTTTGATCTCGTTGAGTTTGTGGCTGATCATGATGGCGGTTATGCCCTGGCCCTGGAGGTGCTTGATCAGCTTGAGCAGGTTGGCGGAGTCGCCGTCGTTCAGGGCCGCCGTCGGCTCGTCAAGGATCAGCAGCTTGACCTGCTTGGACAGCGCCTTGGCGATCTCCACCAATTGCTGCTTGCCCACGCCAAGGTCGGCAACCCTGGTGGTGGGGTGGTCGTTCAGCCCCACGCGCGCCAGCAGCTTCGACGCTTCCAGGTTGGTCTTGTTCCAGTCCACGAAGCCGCGGGTGGAGAGCTCGTTGCCTAGGAAGATGTTTTCCGCGATGGACAGGAACGGGCTCAGCGCCAGTTCCTGGTGGATGATGACGATCCCGGCCGCCTCGGAGGACTTGATGTCCTTGAACTCGCACAGCTTGTCCTCAAAGTGGATTTCGCCGTCGTAGCTGCCGGCGGCGTAAACGCCTGACAGCACCTTCATGAGGGTGGATTTTCCAGCGCCGTTTTCACCGCAGATGGCGTGGACCTGGCCGCGCTCCACCTCCAGGGACACTTCCTGCAGGGCCTTGACTCCGGGGAATGTCTTGGTGATGGCACGCATGGAAAGGATGGTGGATGTCACAGTCGTCCTTTGTTTTGCAGTGGTGTAACAAGTGGTTCGGTTGCCGGCGCCGTGCCGCGGCCGGTGTGGCCGCGGCACGGCGCATGGTGGCGCTGCGCCGGGCTACTTCAGCTGGTCGGCCGTATAGTAGCCGCTGTCAACCAGTTCCTTTGTGTAGTTCGCCTTGGTGACCACCACCGGCTGGAGCAGGAAGGTCGGGACCACCTTGACCTTGTTGTTGTAGCTGGTGGTGTCGTTGACCTCGGGGGTTTTGCCCTTGAGCAGGTCGTCGGCCATGGTCACGGCCTGGTCGCCCAGCTTGCGGGTGTCCTTGTAAATCGTCGAGTACTGCTGGCCGGCGATGATGGACTTCACCGAAGCGGCCTCGGCGTCCTGTCCGGTGATGATGGGCAGTGCGTTGGAGGCGTAGCCGGAGGCCTGCAGGGCGGAGATGATGCCGATGGACAGGCCGTCATACGGGGACAGGATGCCGTCCACCTTCGTGCCGGAAGAGTAGGTGCTGGCAATGAGGTTTTGCATGCGCTTCTGGGCCGTGGCCGGGTCCCAGCGGAGCGTGGCGATCTGGGTGAATCCGGTCTGGCCGCTCTTGACCACCAGGGTGCCGTTGTCGAGGTACTTCTTCAGGGTCTTCATGGCGCCGTTGTAGAAGAAGGTGGCGTTGTTGTCGTCGGGGCTGCCGGCAAAGAGCTCAATGTTGAACGGGCCCTTCTTCCCGGTTTCCTTGCCTGCATCGTCGAGGATGCCCAGCCCGGTCAGCAGCGACGTGGCCTGCTCCACGCCCACCTTTTCATTGTCAAAGGTGGTGTAGTAGTCAACGTTCTTGTTGCCGTTGATGAGGCGGTCGTAGGCAATGACTTTGATGCCGGCCTTGGCTGCGTTGTCCAGCTGGTCGCTCAGTGCCGTACCGTCAATCGAGGCAATGATCAACACTTTCGCACCCTTGGTGATCATGTTGCTGACCTGCTGGACCTGCTGGGGGATCTTGTCATCGGCATACTCGAGGTCTGTTTTGTAGCCCAGCTTTTCCAGCGACGCCTTGATGGCGTCGCCGTCCTTGATCCACCGTTCCGAGGTTTTGGTGGGCATGGCGATGCCGATCAGGGCCCCGCTGGAATTGGCGGCGCCGGAGCCGGCGGCGGCTTCACCGCCCCGGGTGCCGCAACCTGCCGTCCCCAAAGCAAGGCCCAGGGCTACGGCCCCAACGATCAAACTTTTGAATCTCATGGTTTGTTCCTTTGTGTCCCGAGGGCGTCAACACCAGGGGCCGGCGAAGGTGGCGGCCCCTGGCATGGATTCCAAGTAATTGTCGTGCCAGCAGCGCCAATAGATTGTTAGCGCTAACACGTGGGGTAAAGTGTAAGCCGCCTCACATGGGTCGTGTCAAGCCCGGGATGCGGCGGCATGCTGGGCTCCGCAGGGTTTTAGGGGTTGTTGACATTGTCAATTGTTAGCGTTCACAATTGAGACTGAAACCACACCATCCTGTTTCCGAGAGGCCTCCATGACTGAAATCCCACCGCCGCCGGTGCTGCCCCAACGGGAGGGCACGGACACTTACGTGGTCGGCGTTGACTACGGCACCCTGTCCGGACGGGCCGTGGTGGTCCGGGTGAGGGACGGCGCGGAACTGGGCAGCGGGACGTTTGACTACCCGCATGCCGTCCTGGCGGAGGCTCTCCCATGCGGCGTTCCGCTGGGCCTGGACTGGGCGCTGCAAGTGCCCAACGACTACCGCCTGGTGCTCCAACATGCAGTCCCCGCCGCCATCCGCGACGCGGGAATCGACCCGGCAGCCGTCGTCGGGCTTGGCACCGACTTCACGGCCTGCACCATGGTCCCCACGCTGGCGGACGGCACCCCCCTGAACGAGGTTCCGGGCCTGGCAGACCGTCCTCACGCCTATGTGAAACTGTGGCGCCACCACGCAGCGCAGCCCCAGGCGGAACGGATCAACACGCTGGCTGCCCAGCGCGGCGAGTCCTGGCTGCCCCGCTATGGCGGGCTGATCTCCTCAGAATGGGAGTTCGCCAAGGGCCTGCAGCTGCTGGAGGAGGACCCCGAAGTCTACGCGGCCATGGACCACTGGGTTGAGGCTGCGGACTGGATTGTGTGGCAGCTGACCGGTTCCTATGTCCGCAACGCGTGCACCGCCGGCTACAAGGGCATTTACCAGGATGGCGCCTATCCTTCCGAGGACTTCCTGGCCGCACTCAATCCCGCCTTCTCCGGCTTCGTCGCAGACAAGGTGGAACACTCGATCGGCCGGCTGGGGGACTCCGCCGGCACATTGACCGCCGAGGCGGCGGCATGGACAGGGCTCCCGGAAGGCATCGCCGTGGCCGTGGGCAACGTGGATGCGCATGTCACCGCCCCGGCCGCCCGCGCCGTGGCCCCCGGCGCCATGACGGCCATCATGGGCACGTCCACCTGCCACGTCATGAACGGCACCGAACTTCGTGAGGTCCCGGGCATGTGCGGTGCCGTGGACGGCGGCATCATCGACGGGCTGTGGGGCTACGAGGCCGGCCAGTCCGGCGTGGGCGACATTTTCGGCTGGTTCGTGAAGAACGGTGTTCCCCCGCAGTACCACCACGACGCCGCGGCGCGCGGCCTCAGCGTGCACGAACACCTGACGGAGCTGGCTGCCGC
The DNA here is from genome assembly GCF_025548615.1 of Arthrobacter sp. A2-55. NCBI lineage: Bacteria > Bacillati > Actinomycetota > Actinomycetes > Micrococcales > Micrococcaceae > Arthrobacter > Arthrobacter sp. A2-55. Next base: position 23,433 of record NZ_JAJLOZ010000051.1, read on the forward strand.
ACAGAAAATAGGCCAGCACGGGCTCATCGCCCTGGACTGGCACAGCGGAAACCGCTCCGTGCTGGTGGACCACGAACTGTCCGGGGTGGTGGTGGGGCAGACCCTGGCCACCAAGCCCGAAGACAGCTACCGCGCCCTGCTCGAAGCCACGGCCTTTGGCACCCGCACCATCATCGAGGCCTTCAAGGCCTCGGGTGTGCCCGTGAATGAATTCACGGCCGCCGGCGGGCTGCCCCGCAACCGGCTCCTGATGCAGATTTACGCGGACGTGACTGGCCTGCCCGTGCGCACCATCGGCTCCACGCAGGCCCCGGCGCTGGGATCGGCCATCCACGCCGCCGTTGCGGCCGGCGCCTATCCCGACGTCCGGGCGGCCTCCGGCGCCATGGGTGCCGCTCCGGCGGACATTTACCTGCCCATCGCGGGGAACGTGGCTGCCTACAACGAGCTCTTTGCCGAGTACACCGCCCTCCACGACTACTTTGGCCGGGGAGCCAATGGGGTCATGCACCGGCTCAAGGCCATTGCGCGCAGGGCTGCCGGGGAGGTTCCGGCATGAGTGCCGCAGTGACGGGCCAAACACCCCCGGCCCCCACCCCGACCGTGGCGGAGAAGGTGGCCGCCGTCCGCGCCGAGGTGTGCGCCCTGCACGCCGAGCTGACCAGGTACGCCCTGGTGGTGTGGACGGCCGGCAATGTTTCGGCCCGCGTCCCGGGGGAGGAGCTGATGGTCATCAAGCCGTCAGGCCTGGCCTACGCGGAGCTGACGCCGGAATCCATGGTGGTCACCGACCTTGACGGCGCCCCGGCGGCAGGCGACTGGGGCAACCCAGCCCTTGCACCGTCGTCGGACACAGCAGCGCACGCCTACGTCTACCGCCACATGCCGGAGGTGGGCGGGGTGGTGCACACGCACTCCACCTATGCCACGGCGTGGGCGGCGCGCGGGGAGGCGATCCCGTGCGTGCTGACCATGATGGGCGACGAATTTGGCGGTGACATTCCCGTGGGGCCCTTCGCGCTGATCGGGGACGACTCCATTGGGCGCGGCATTGTGGAGACCCTGCAGTCCTCGAAGTCGCCGGCCGTGCTCATGAAGAGCCACGGGCCGTTCACCATCGGGCGGGATGCGCGCGCGGCGGTCAAGGCCGCCGTCATGTGCGAGGAGGTGGCCAAGACTGTCCATGTTTCGCGCCAGCTGGGCCAGCCGCTGCCCCTTGACCCGGCGCTGATTGCCTCCCTGCACCACCGCTACCAGAACGTTTACGGCCAATAACCCCTAATTTGGAGGAAATCATGACGATCAATCCCGCCGCAGTGTCCCTTCAGCAGTACGAAGTATGGTTTTTGACCGGCAGCCAGCACCTGTACGGGGAGGAGGTGCTGGCCCAGGTGGCCGCGCAGTCCCGCGAAATTTCCGATGCGCTCAATGCCTCCGGCGCCCCCGTGAAGCTGGTTTGGAAGCCGGTCCTGACGGACTCCGACGCGATCCGCCGCACCGCCCTTGAGGCGAACGCCGCGGACCACGTGATTGGCGTGACAGCGTGGATGCACACCTTCTCCCCGGCCAAGATGTGGATCCAGGGGCTGGACGCGCTGCGCAAGCCCCTGCTGCACCTGCACACCCAGGCCAATGTGGAACTGCCGTGGGAGGACATTGACTTTGACTTCATGAACCTCAACCAGGCCGCCCACGGCGACCGCGAATTTGGCTACATCCAGACCCGCCTGGGCGTGCCCCGGAAAACCGTGGTGGGACACGTGTCCAACCCGGAGGTGCAGCGCCAGGTGGGCGTGTGGCAGCGTGCGGCCGCCGGCTGGGCCGCCGTCCGCGGGCTGAAGCTGACCCGCTTCGGCGACAACATGCGCAACGTGGCGGTCACGGAAGGGGACAAGACCGAGGCGGAGCTGCGCCTGGGCGTTTCCGTCAACACCTGGAGCGTCAACGAACTTGCCGACGCCGTCCACGCCTCCGCCGAGGCGGATGTTGACGCGCTGGTGGCCGAATACGCGGAACTCTACGACGTGGCCCCGGAGCTGCGCCGCGGAGGGGAGCGGCACGAGTCCCTGCGCTACGGGGCGAAGATCGAACTGGGCCTGCGCTCCTTCCTGGAGGCGAACGGCTCGGCTGCCTTTACGACGTCGTTCGAGGACCTGGGTGCCCTGCGCCAGCTTCCGGGACTCGCCGTGCAGCGGCTCATGGCGGACGGCTACGGCTTTGGCGCAGAGGGCGACTGGAAGACGGCCATCCTGGTCCGGGCCGCCAAGGTCATGGGTGCCGGGCTGCCCGGCGGGGCCTCGCTCATGGAGGACTACACCTACAACCTGGTGCCGGGGCAGGAGACCATCCTCGGCGCGCACATGCTTGAAGTCTGCCCGTCGCTGACCACGTCCCGGCCCCGCCTGGAGATCCACCCGCTGGGCATTGGCGGCCGTGAGGACCCCGTACGGCTGGTCTTTGACACGGACCCGGGCGCGGGCGTGGTGGTGGCCCTGTCCGACATGCGGGACCGCTTCCGCCTGGTGGCCAACGCCGTGGATGTGGTCCCGCTGGAGCAGCCGCTGCCCAAGCTGCCCGTGGCCCGCGCCCTCTGGTCCCCCAAGCCGGACTTTGCCACGTCCGCCGCCGCCTGGCTGACGGCCGGTGCCGCCCACCACACAGTGCTGTCCACGCAGGTGGGCGTGGAGGCATTTGAGGACTTCGCCGAAATGGCGCAAACTGAACTTCTGACCATTGACCAGGGCACCACCCTGCGCGACTTCAAGAAGGAGATCCGATGGAACCAGGCGTACTACAAGCTGGCCGGCGGACTGTGAACGGACCCGACTACCTCATCAAGGCCGGGGATTACACGGCCCGCATCGTGGCCCGGGGTGCCGCCCTGTGCGAACTCCAGCACCTGGGCCGCGACTTGGTGGTGCCGTTTTCCGCCGATGTGCCCATCCCGGACTACCGCGGCATCATTGCCGCGCCCTGGCCAAACCGGGTGGCGGACGGCGCCTACCGCTGGGACGGGGACGTGTACCACCTCCCCCTCAACGAGCGCGACCGCGGGACGGCCCTCCACGGGCTGGTGCTGGGCCTGGAGTGGGAGCTGGAAGCGCACGACGACGACCGGCTCACCTTGCGCTGTGCCCTGGAACCGTCGAAGGGGTACCCGTCCGCCCTGGAGGTCCGCGCGGACTACCGCCTGGACGAAAATGGGCTGCACTGCACCGTGACCGCCAGCAACGTTGGCACGGCCGCAGCCCCCTACGGCGTGTGCCCCCACCCCTACCTGGTGGCGGGAGAGGCGCCGCTGGACGAATGGACTCTGTCCGTGCCGGCGTCGCACTTCCTGGCCGTGACGCCGGACCGCCTGCTGCCGCTGGGCCTGGAGGCGGTGGAGGGGCACGCCTTTGACTTCCGCACGCCCCGGGTCATCGGAACCACGCAAATTGACCATGCCTTCACCGGCCTTGGCCTGGACGCGGACGGCGTGCACCGGCTGCTCCTTTCCGACCCCTCCGGGACGTTCGTGGGAATGCAGTGGGACGCCTCGTGCCCCTGGCTGCAGCTCCACACGGCGGACAAGCCGGAAGGTGTGCCGGGCCGCCTGGGTCTGGCCGTGGAGCCCATGACCTGCCCGCCGGATGCATTCAATTCCGGCACGGACCTCATCCGGCTGGAACCCGGGGACAGCCACACGGCCGGCTGGAGCATTTTTGGCGGCTAGGGTCTTGTAGCATCAAAGCGGCGGGCGATTGTCCCGCCGCAACGATGAAACGAGGAACGAATGCGGGCTACGGTGAAGGACGTTGCAGCCCGCGCGGGGGTCTCGCCCAAAACCGTCTCCAATGTGGTGAACGGGCTGGTCCCCGTCAGTGAACGCACGCGCGCCAAGGTGGAGGCCGCCCTGGCGGAGCTGGACTACGTGCCCAATCTTTCCGCCAGGGGCCTGCGCAACGGACGCACGGGCGTCATTGCGCTGGCACTGCCCGACCTGGCCACGCCGTATTCAGCCGAGCTGGCCCACCACGTTGTGGAGGTGGCCCACGAGCAGGGGTTCGGCGTCCAGATTGAGGAGACGGGCCGGGATCCGGGCCGGGAGTTTGAGCTGGTGACCAAGGCCCGGTCCAACCTGATCGACGGGTTGATCCTGAATCCCGTGGACCTGGATGAGAGCGCCATCAGGGTGGGCGGAAACCTGCCCCCGATGGTGCTGCTGGGAGAGGTGTCGCAGCGGCGCGTGGACCAGGTGGGCGTGGACAATGTTGGTGCCGCGCGGGAGATGACACTGGCGCTGGCCGGCACGGGGAGGCGCCGGATCGCCGTGCTGGGCTGCGTTGACCGGCGCAGCTCCGCAACGGCACTGGTGCGCACCGAGGGCTACCGGCTGGCCCTCCAGGATGCCGGAATTCCCCACGACCCCGCGCTGGAAATTGCCTGCGACGAGTGGACGCCGGCAGGCAGTGCCGCCGCCCTGGCGGACTTCCTGGCGCGGCATGAATTGCCGGACGCGCTCTTTTGCTTCACGGACTCGCTGGCCATTGGCGCCTTGAGCGTGCTGGCCGCTTCCGGGCACCGCGTGCCCGAAGACATCCTGGTGGCCGGCTTTGACGACGTGGCGGACGGCCAGTATGCCGTCCCCGCGCTGACCACCATCTCCGTGGACAAGCGCGCCATGGCTGAAAACGCGCTGCGGCTGCTCACCGAACGCATGGCGGACCGGCGGAGAGAGCCGGTCCAGCTGGCGCTGCCCTACAAGCTGGTGGTCCGTGCCAGCACGGGGGCCATTTCCGGACCGGGAGCCTGACACCGGGCCGCGGGCCGTGCGAAAGAAACATTGTGCGCGCTAACAAAAAACTCTTGCGCCGCCTATTACAACGATGTAATCTGTGTTTCAGGTCACCAAACGTCCACCGGGGCGGCGGCATTTCGCCGCACGCCGCGGTGGACGGACGGCACGGTTGCCGGATGGCACACAGGCCAGGGATTTACCTCAGACATCGAATGAACTGATTCGGCGCAAACGAAGGAGTGAGCGATGCACGGAGCGCGTGAAGGATCCGCAACCGGGCTGTCCAGAAGGACGCTGCTGCGCAGCGGCGGACTGGCACTGTCCGGGCTGGCGGCGGCCGGCATGCTGTCCGGCTGCGGCGGCACGGCCCAGGCAGCCGGGGCGGAGCAGCTGCGGTTCTGGCACCTGCTTTCAGGCGGTGACGGAATCAAGATGCAGGCCATGATCGACTCCGCCAACGCCTCGCAGCAGGCCTACAAGGTGCTGCCCACCGTACTGGCCTGGGGCGCCCCGTACTACACCAAGCTCGCGATGGCCTCCGCCGGCGGCAGGCCGCCGGAAGTTGCCATCATGCACGCGGCCCGCGTTCCCGGCTATGCCCCCGGTGGGCTCCTGGACCCCTGGGACCTGGACCTGCTGGCCACGCACGGGGTCACGAAGGACGATTTCGCACCGCGCATCTGGGAAAACAGCCAGCTGGACGGCAAGGTCTTCTCCATCGCCCTGGACTCCCACCCCTTCATCCTGATGTACAACACCGAGGTGGCCGGCAAGGCCGGCGTGCTGGGCGCCAACGGCCAGCTGGAGACCATCACCAGCGGGGACCGCTTCAAGGAAGCCGCCCTTGAGATGGCCAAGGTCACCGGCAAGCACGGCCTGTCCTACGGCTACCTCAGCGACGGGGCCCAGATGTGGCGCATGTTTTACACCTTTTACCGCCAGCACGGCGCCACCATGGAACTGCCGCAGGGGCAGAAGGCCAAGGTGGACAGGGACGTGGCCGTGGACGTGCTCGAATACATCCACTCCCTGCTGGACGGAAAAATTGCCACGGCCAGCGGCGACGGCGGCACTGCCATCGCAGAATTTGCCAGCCAGGGCTCGGGCATGCTGGCCAGCGGCGTGTGGGAACTGCCCACCATGCAAACCGCGAAGGTCCCCTTTGACGCCATGCCCATCCCCACCCTCTTCGGCACCCCCGCCGCCTACGCGGACTCGCACGCCTTCGTCCTCCCGCACCAGCAGAACCTGGATGAGCAAAAGCGGTCCGATGTTTACGCCTTCGTGGCCCAAATACTCAAGGGCTCGCTGAACTGGGCCAAAGCCGGACACATCCCCGCCTTCCAGCCCGTGGTGCGCTCCGAGGCCTACAAAAACCTGCTGCCCCAGGCCCATTACGCCGGTGCCGCGGACATCATCAACTACGATCCGCGGGCCTGGTTCACCGGCTCCGGCTCCGACTTCCAGTCCTACTTTGCCGAGAACATCCAAAACGTGTTCCTCGGGCGCACCCAGGCCAAGGACGGCTGGGACGCGTTTGTCCGCCGCCTGGACACCCTGCTGTCCAAGCCGAACCCGGTGTAGGCGGCGGGGATGGAATCACAATTCATGTTTGGGAGAGAAATTCTTGCGGCAAGGGAGCCACGGCAATGAGCACTACCATCGACAAGCGGCAGGCGGCACCCGCGGCGCCTGCTGAAAACCGGCACGAGGCACGGAAGCGGCGCGACAGGATCCACGGCTGGTCCTTCATGGCGCCCTTCCTGGCGTTCTTTGGCCTGTTCCTCATCTGGCCCCTGATTTACGGGGTCGTCATGAGCTTCACGGGCAAGTCCCTGACAGGGGCCAACAGTTCCTTCCTGGGCCTGGCCAACTATGCCGAAGCCCTCGGGGACGCCGACATGTGGCACTCCCTCGGCAACACCCTGTACTTCACCGTCATCAGCACCGTGCCCCTGGTGCTGGTGGCCCTGCTGATGGCCGCACTGGTCAACATGGGCCTGCCCGCCCAATGGCTCTGGCGGCTGTCCTTCTTCGCCCCGTTCCTGCTCGCCTCCACCGTGGTCTCCCTGTTCTTTGTCTGGATGTTCAACCCCCAGCTGGGCCTCATCAACGACGTCCTCGGCAAGGTGGGCCTGGCCCCGGTCGACTGGCTCAACAACCCCGACGTGGCCATGTGGTCGATCGTCATCGCCACCCTGTGGTGGACTGTGGGCTTCAACTTCCTGCTGTACCTGGCCGCCATGCAAAACATCCCGACGGCGCACTATGAGGCGGCACAGCTGGACGGCGCCGGAGGGTGGCGCCAGTTCTTCTCCATCACGCTGCCGCAGCTGAACCAGACCACCATCATGATCGTGATCCTGCAGGTCCTGGCCTCGCTGAAAATCTTCGACCAGGTGTACCAAATGACCGGGGGAGGCCCCGGCGGGGCAACCCGGACCATTGTGCAGTACATCTTCGAGGCCGGCTTCACCGGCTACCGGCTGGGCTATTCGGCAGCCATCTCCTACATCTTCTTTGGCCTGATCGTGGTTGTCTCGATCGCCCAATTCGCCGTCACCCGCAAGAGGAGCGCATAGCCATGGCCACCACCCTCACCGCACCCGCCCGCACCAGCCGCCGGACCGCCGTCGAGCCTTCCAGGAAACGGCGCAAGCCGCTTTCCCCGGCACGCATCATTGCCACAGTCATAGTTGCCGTCCTGGCGGTGACCTGGCTGGTGCCCTTTGCCTGGGCCACCATCACGGCGTTCAAGAGCGAGACGGAGGCCGCGGCGGCGCCCATCACGCTGGTGCCAAAGTCAGGGTTCACCTTCGACGCCTTCGCCAAGGTGCTCCAGCAGGGAAACATTCCGCAATGGACATGGAACTCCCTGTTCACCTCCGCCGCCGTCACGGCCGTCACGCTGGTGATTTCCGCGCTGGCCGCCTACGCGCTGTCCCGGATCGACTTCAAGGGCCGCAAGGTGCTCATGACCGTCATCGTGGCATCGCTGATTGTGCCGCCGCCCGTGCTGATCATTCCGCTGTTCTACCAGATGGTTTCCTTCCACATGATTGACACGTACTGGGGCATCATCCTGCCGCAGGTCATTGCGCCGGCCATGGTGTTTGTGCTCAAGAAGTTCTTTGACCAGATCCCCCGCGAGCTTGAGGACGCCGCCCTGGTGGACGGCGCCGGGCGGATCCGCATCTTCCTGCAGGTGGTGCTGCCGCTGTCCCGGCCCATCCTGGCCGCCGTGGCCATCTTCGTGTTCATTGGCGCCTGGAACAACTTTCTCTGGCCGTTCATCGTCACCAATGACAGCGCCATGCTGACCCTGCCCGTGGGCCTGCAGACCATCAAGAGCGCCTACGGAATCCAGTACGCGCAAAACATGGCCTCCGCCCTGCTGGCCGCGCTGCCGCTGATCCTGGTGTTCCTGTTCTTCCAGCGCCAGATCATCAAGGGCATTTCCACCACCGGCCTGGCCGGGACCTGAATTTCACCCCCAGCTTTTTCAAATCACACATACCCACTAGGAGAACCAGCCACATGTCACGCGCACGGATCAGCATTGACCGCGACTTCACCGTTTCCGAGGTTCCGCACCGCCTCTTCGGATCCTTTGTGGAACATATGGGCCGGTGCGTATATACCGGCATTTACGAGCCCGGCCATGCCCGGGCGGATGCGCAGGGCTTCCGTGAGGACGTCCTGGCCCTGACCCGCGAACTGGGCGCCACCGTGATCCGCTACCCCGGCGGCAACTTTGTCTCCGGCTACAACTGGGAGGACGGGATCGGCCCGGTGGCGGAGCGCCCTCGCCGCCTGGACGGCGCCTGGCACACCCTGGAAACCAACGCGTTCGGGCTCCACGAATTCGTTGACTGGTCCAGGAAGGCCGGCACCGAGATCATGGAGGCCATCAACTTGGGCACCCGCGGCGTGGAGGCGGCCCGCGAGATTGTGGAATACGCCAACCACCCCGGCGGCACCTATTGGTCCGAGCTCCGTGCAAGGAACGGCCACCGGGACCCCTTCAACATCAAGCTGTGGTGCCTGGGCAATGAGATGGACGGCCCGTGGCAGATTGGCCACAAGACGGCGCAGGAATACGGCCGGCTGGCCCAGGAGGCAGGGAAGGCCATGCGGCTGGTGGACCCGGACATTGAGCTGGTGGCCTGCGGCAGCTCCGGCTCCGGCATGCCCACCTTCGGCGCCTGGGAGCAGACAGTGCTCACCCATGCCTACAGCGAGGTTGACTACGTCTCCCTGCACGCCTACTACCAGGAGCACGACGGCGACGCCGCCAGTTTCCTGGCCAGCGCCGTGGACATGGACTACTTCATCGACGCCGTGGTGGCCACGGCGGACTCCGTGCGTGCCAAGGGCAAGCATAAAAAGCACATCAACCTGTCCTTTGACGAATGGAACGTCTGGTACCAGCGCGGGCTGGACACCGAGGACCAGCCGGAGCAGGTCAACGCCTCCGGCTGGCGCGAGCACCCCCGCGTCATCGAGGACAAGTACAACGTCACCGACGCCGTGGTGGTGGGCACCTTGCTGAACTCGCTGCTGCGCCACGGCGACCGGGTCAAGATCGCCAACCAGGCCCAGCTGGTCAACGTCATTGCCCCGATCCTGGCGGAGCCCAACGGACCGGCCTGGCGCCAGACCATCTTCCACCCCTTCGCCCGGATGGCGGAACTGGCCAAGGGGCAGGTGCTGCGCACAAACGTGGTTTCGGACAAGGTGGAAACCACCCAGTTCGGCGGGGCGGACCTGGTGGATGTCAGCGCCACCTGGAACGAGGAAACAGGCCGCCTTGCCCTGTTCCTCGCCAACCGGGGGCTGGACGAGGCCGCCGAGGTGGACGTGGCGCTGCGCGGCTTTGACGCCAAGCGGGTGCTGCGGGCCGAAGTCCTGAAGGTGCCCGAAGGCGGGGACCGCTTCACCAAGAACACGCTGGCGGCGCAGGACCAGGTGGGAATGGTGCCCCTGGACGGCGTCACCGCCGCCGGGGACCAGCTGAAGGTGGCGCTCCCCGCACTGTCCTGGTCCGTCGTCGAACTTGAGGTGGCGAAAAACTAGCGCCCGCGGGCGTCCTGGGCCGTGCTAGCTGCGGCGGTCCAGGACGCCGATCGTGGCGCCCTTGGCGTCGGTGATGGTCATCTTGTTGCCGTCGATCTTGGCGCCGGCCGCGCCGCTGAGCCAGGTGTCGATGCCGTCGCAGGACGTCTTGGTGTTTGCCTGGTGCTGGAGCTGGACCACGTTGGGGTTGGCGTCCTGCACGGCCCACTGGCCCACGATGCGGTTGCAGCCGTCGCTGCCGGAGAGGTAGCCGGCCGAAACGCCGCCCGTCTGCTGCGCCACGGCGAGCTGCAGGTACGGCTGCTTGTCGGTGTTGTAGCCGTTGCCCCAGGTGCCGACCGGGCCGGTTGAGGCACCGCAGGCGGACATGGTGAAGGCGAGGGCAAGGCCGCCGGCAAGGGCGAGGACGCGTTTCATGAAGAGGTTGCTCCGTTCGTGGGGCTCAGCAGTTCCGTTTCCCCCATGGTATTGCATGCACCTTGGTTGCCGCCCCCGTTCCCTGCACCGGGCAGGGTCAGGCGGGCACCAGCGGTGAGGTGGGCACGGCCGCCGTCAGGACGCCGTCGCGCATGGTTGCGACGCCGTCGGTGAGCGGCACGAATTCCGTGTCGTGGGTGACCATCACGGTGGCGACCTGGAATTCGTCCGTCACCTGGCGCAGCAGGCGCACGATCGATTCGCTGCGCTCGTGGTCCAGCGCCGCCGTGGGCTCGTCCACCAGCAGGACCTTGGGCGAGCCCATCAGGGCCCGGGCAATGTTGACGCGCTGGCGCTGCCCGCCGGAGAGCTGGTGCGGGCGCTTGCCGGCGCAGTCGGCCAGCCCGACGACGTCCAGCAGCTCCGCGGCCCGGCCCGCCGCCGCGCGCAGGGACTTCCCGCGCAGGTGGTCGCCGATGATGAGCTGTTCGGCGGCCGTCAGGGAAGCGAGCAGGTTGGGCTGCTGGAAGATGATGCCCACCTTGTCCCTGCGGAGCGTGGTGAGTTCCTTGGCGGACAGGGAGTGGGCGTCGGTGCCGTCAATGACCACCAGGCCCGACGTCGGCGTGACCAGGGTGGCGGCCACGGCCAGCAGGCTGGACTTGCCGGAGCCGGACGGGCCCACCAGGGAGACAAACTCGCCGGCGTCCACGGACAGGCTGACGCTGTCCAGGGCGGTGACGGTGCCGTCGCCGTCGGGGTAGTCAAGGGTGACGTTGGAAAG
>NZ_JAJLOZ010000052.1:0-34083 GCF_025548615.1 Arthrobacter sp. A2-55
TCGTGTTGGGCGTGGCGGGCCCAGGCGTCGAGGGAGTCGTAGAGTGTTTTGGCGGGGCCGCCGTCCCGGTCTCGGCGCGTTCGCAGGGCTCACTGCTCGACCACCGGGCCTCGACGCGTTCGCAGGGCTCACTGCTCGACCGCCGGGGTGCTGCTTGGGTCTCGACGCGTTCGCAGAGCTCACTGCTCGACCACCGGACCGCGCCACGGATTCCTAGCTGTGCAGCAGCAGCTCGGTGGCTTCGGCAATGTGCTCAATCTGCTTGACGGTGAAATTCGGCGGGATGGTCCCCGGGCCGTTCGGGCTCAGCGGCACCAGGGCATGCGTGTAGCCCAGCCGGCTGGCTTCCTGGATGCGCTGGTTGATCCCCGGCACCGGACGGACCTCCCCTGCCAGCCCCACCTCGCCAAAGGCCACCATTTTGGAGTGGACGGGCTTGTTGATCTTGGCCGAAGCGATGGAAAGCGCAATGGCCAGGTCCATGGCCGGTTCGGTCAGACGTGCCCCGCCCACCGTGGCCACGTAACTGTCGTCTGCATCCAGCCGGACCCCCGCGCGCTGCTGCAGCACGGCCAGGAGCATCCCAACCCGGGTGGAGTCGAGGCCGCTGACGGTGCGGCGGGGCTGGGATCCCGCGGAAGGCGTCAGCAGGGACTGGACCTCGGCGAGCAAGGGGCGGCGCCCCTCCATTGTCACCGAAATGCACGTGCCGGAGACGGGGTGGGAGATGCGGGAGGTAAACAGACCGCTGGGATCGGCCAGGCCCTCAATGCCGTCGTCGGTCAGGTCAAAGCAGCCAACCTCGTCCGTCTGCCCGTAGCGGTTTTTCACTGCCCGCAGCAGGCGCAGGCGCGAGTGGCGTTCGCCGTCGAACTGGCAGACAACGTCCACCAGGTGTTCAAGCAGGCGGGGCCCTGCAATGGAGCCGTCCTTGGTCACATGCCCCACCAGCAGGGTGGTCATGTTCAGCCGCTTGGCCGCCGCAATGAGCGACGCAGCCACCTCCCGCACCTGTGAAACGCCGCCGGCGCTCCCGTCCACCAGGGCGCTGCTAAAGGTCTGGACGGAGTCGACAACCAGCAGCACAGGCTGGATGGCTTCCACCTGGCCCAGGGCCGTGCCAAGGTCGGTTTCGGCGCCTAGGTAAAGGGTGTCGGCCACGGCGCCGATGCGTTCGGCGCGCAGCTTGACCTGCGCGGCGGATTCCTCGCCCGTCAGGTACAGCACCTTGTGGGGCGCCCGGCCGTGCTCATTGCGCGCAAACTTCGCGGCGACATCGAGCAACAGCGTGGATTTTCCGACGCCGGGTTCCCCCGCCAGCAGGATCACGGCGCCGGGCACCATGCCGCCCCCCAGCACGCGGTCAAGTTCCGGCACGCCAGTCAGGTTGTGGGCAGCCTTGGACGCGTCCACCTCAGAAATCAACTGGGCCGGGCGCACCACAGTGGTGGCCGCCGTCGTCCGTACCACCACGGTGCCAATTTCCTCCAGGGTGCCCCACTCCTGGCACTCGCCGCATCGGCCCACCCACTTGACCGCCGTCCAGCCGCATTCGGTGCAGCGGAAGTTCTGGCCCGTGGACTTGGTGGCCTTGCTTGTCTTTGTTGCCATGGTTCAACCCTAATGCCGGGCACTGACACGCCGGCCGCAGCGGGGCATCCAGTGTGGAAAACTACAGCCGGGGCAGCAGGTCCCGGGCTTCGGCAGGATCCATGTTGGCCGTTTCGAGCAGGTCCACCATGAGGGTGCGGAACAGCAGCACCACTGCCTCGCCCTCGAGCCGGGTGACCTCCAGCCTGGCCGGGTGGAGCCGGGTTGCGATGTCGGCCAGGGCGTCCCGGGCATGGCTGAGGGAGGCGCGGGCGGTGCCGGAGCGGTCGTGGGCCAGGGCTGCGGCGAGTTCGTCGACAGCCGCCGCCGATTCACTCATGACGTCGGCCAGGTGCGCGGCGCCGGAGCCGGACAGGGCGGAATTGTTGATGACGCTGGTCAGGCGCCGCGACAGCACCCGGCTGGACCGCATGGCGTAATCGACCCGTTCCATGACCTTCGCCAGACCGTCGACCTCCTCCAGGTGGCGCCGGTACAGGGGGGAGAGGCGGGCAATTTCGACGGCGCCGCGCAGTCCCTGGCGCATTGCATCGATGCGGGGCTGCTGGCTGCGGGCGCGCACCAGGGCGTGCCAGGCGGCGGTGGCATCATCGTAGGCCAGCGCCGACGCGCATTCACGCAGCACCAGCGACAGCTCGCCCAGCATGACCTTCAGATCGTCCTTGGGAGCGCGGCGGGGGTCGCGGGGCACCAGGACGGTGGCGGCGAGGGCAAAACAACCGCCCACGACGGCGTCAATGCTGCGGGTGAACGGGCCTCCGGGGGATGCCGGCAGCAACACCACCAGAAGCGACTGAAGGGCCAGCTGCGTGGTGAAGATGGCGCCGGAATCCAGGAGGCGGGCCAGCAGAATGGACGCGAAAACCACCAGGGCGGCCTGCCAGATGCCCGATCCCAGCCAGTGGAGGAGGAAATCGCCGAGTGCGATGCCGATGGTGCAGCCGAGACCGACCTCCAGCACCCTGCGCAGGCGCGGGTCCCTCGAAAAGCCGAGGGCAATGATGGCGCTGGTGGCCGCGAACAGGGGGCCCGTGTGGCCCAACACGCGTTCGGAAAAGTAGTAGGCACCCACGGCGCAGACGGTGATCAGCAGCGCCGGGACCACGGAATTCCAGCTCCGGCGCAGCCCCAGGCGGGCGCGGCGCTTGAGGAAACTGACGGCTTGGACGGGCCTGTCGGGCGCTGGCATGGACACCAGTCTATGCGCGCGGCGGGCCGGGTTTAGTCGCCGCTTTCGTTCAATCGGGCGAGGAGGTCGGCCAGGCGCCGGACTTCCTCGATGTCCCATGTTGAAAGCCGGTCGAAGAGGAGCTGCCTGGCGTGCGACTGGGTTGCCGCATAGCGTGCCTGGGCTTCCGGGGTCATATCCACCAGCTGGCCACGGCCGTCCGAGGGATCCGCGGTGCGGGTGACCAGCCCAAGGGCCTCGAGCTGCTTGATGGTGCGGCTCATGACTGCCTTGTCCGTGCCGACCTCGTGCGTCAGGGCCACCTGCTGCACGGCCCCGGACAACGCCAGCAGCATGAGCACCTTGAAGCCCATCGGCTGCAGCTCCGGATGGATGGCGGCTGCCCGGGTCTTCAGGGACTTGCGGGTCTTGACCAGCATGGTCCCGAGCTCGATCTCGGCAGCCCGGATGGCTTGGGCCATGTCGGTGCCGGCACCCGCAGTTCCCGAACCGGTTGACGCGTTCGACGGCGGCACGGCGAACGGCGTGCGTGTGCAGTCCATGTCAGCTGCGCGCCGGGGACTTGTCGGTATCGCGGACTTCGTCCAGGTTGCCGGCGGGGACCGGCGTTGCCGCGACCAGGGCTTCGCTGGCGTCAACCAGGATCTGCTCGGCGTCGACGAGCCCATCGAGCCCGCGGCGGGCTTCGCCGGCGTCGGACTTTTCACGCTGGTCGCGCGTCTGGTTGCTCAGCTCGAGGTTCGGCAGGAACACGACCGCCAGGATGGTCAGGATGCTCAGCGGCGCGGCCACCATGAAGACGAAGGCCACGGAGTCGCCGTAGCTGGACTCGATGATGGACCGGACGGAATCGGGCAGCCCGTTCACGGCGGGGATGTTGCCGCTGGCCAGGCTGGCGGCAAGGGCCTTGCCCTGGGTGCCGAGCCCGGCGATCGCGGCGTGAAGTTCAGCAGCCCTGCCGCCCAGGGTGTCCACGACCTTGGTGGCCATGAGGGCGCCCAGGACGGAGACGCCGATGGTGCCGCCGAGGGAGCGGAAGAAGGCAATGCCGGAGCTGGCAACACCAATTTCCGCCGGGGTGACGGCGTTCTGGACGATGAGGACCAGGTTCTGCATGACCATGCCCAGGCCGGCACCCAGGACGAACATGTACACGGAGACCAGGACGAAGTTGGTGTCGTAGTGGATGGTCCCCAGCAGGTACAGGCCGGCCAGCTGGAGCACGGAGCCCGTCACCATGATGGCCTTCCATTTGCCGAACTTGGAAATCATGGCGCCGGCGATCGTGGAGATGATCAGCAACCCGGCCATCATGGGGATGGTCATCAGCCCGGACTGCGTTGCGTTTGCCCCTCGGGCCAGCTGCATGTACTGGGCCAGGAAGACGGAGGTGCCGAACATCGACACACCAACGGAGATCGAGGCAACCACTGACAGTGTGAAGGTGGCGTTCTTGAACATGGACAGCGGGATGATGGGCTCGGCGGCCTTGACCTCAACGATCACGAAGGCAATGAGGGCCGCCACGGCTCCACCAACCATCAGGGCCGTGGTGGAACTGGCCCAGTCGAACTGGTTTCCGGCCAGGGACACCCAGATGAGCAGCAGGGACACGCCGGCGGACAGCAGTGCGATGCCGGCGTAGTCGATGGAGACCTTGCGCTTTGCCTGGACCGGCAGGTGGAGGGTCTTCTGGATGAGGATGATGGCGATGGCCGCAAAGGGAAGGGCCACGAAGAAGTTCCAGCGCCAGTTGATGGCGTCGGTGATGAAGCCGCCAATCAGCGGCCCTCCCACGGTGCCCAGTGCCATGACGGCGCCGAACAGGCCCATGTACTTGCCGCGTTCACGCGGGGAGATGATGTCCGCCATGACGATCTGGCTCAGTGCCGTCAGTCCGCCGGCCCCCAGACCCTGGAAGACGCGCATGGTGATGAGCATTGAGGTGTCCTGCGAAAAGCCGGCGATGGCGGAGGAGACCACGAAGACCAGCAGCGACAGCTGCAGGAGCACCTTTCGGTTGGAAAGGTCCGCCAGCTTGCCCCAGATCGGGGTGGAAATGGTGGTGGCCAGCAGGGTCGCCGTGACCACCCAGGTGTACGCGGTCTGGTCGCCGTGCAGGTCGGAGAGGATCACAGGAAGTGAGGTTGAGACCACGGTGCCGGCGAGGATGGAGACGAACATGCCCATGAGCAGTCCGGTCAGGGACTGGATCACCTGGCGGTGGGACATGCCCGAGTCGGACAGGCCGGGCCCGGCCTTGGTGACGGTGGAAGTTTGCGACAAAACGGCTCCAAAAAATGGGGGAGAAAGGTTGATTGATGTCAACTATATGCAATTAGTTGCCTGAGGACAACAAATAAGGACGTGAGCTATGTCGCACTGTGAAAACCAAGAATCCCATTAGCGTTAACCTTCTGTTCACTTTGGGTGGACCGTCGCGTCACCTGCCGCCCGTAGCTTCAAATGGTAAGGAATCCCCAGACACCCATCGAAGAGGTAAATCGCGTGAAGGCACTTCACATTGGCCGCGTGGCAGCAGTTCTCACCGTCGGCGCTCTCGCCCTGACTGCCTGCGGCACGGACAACGCCGTGACCCCTGGCAACGGCGGCTCCTCCACCAGCGCCGCAGCCGGCGCATCCGTCACCGGCACCCTGACCGGCACGGGCGCCACCTCCATCTCCGCCGCCATGGACGCCTGGAAGGCCGGATTCGAATCCGCCAACTCCGGCGCCACCGTGCAGTACTCGCCCGAAGGTTCCGGCGCAGGCCGCAAGGCACTCATCGCCGGCGCCGTGCAGTTCGCCGGCTCGGACGCCTACATGAAGGACGCCGAGCTTGCCTCCGCGAAAGCCAAGTGCGGCGCCGCCGGCGCCATCGACGTCCCGTGGTACATCTCCCCGATTGCCGTGGCGTTCAATGTCCCCGGTGTCAAGGACCTCAAGCTCGACGCCGACACCATCGCCAAGATCTTCCGCGGCGACATCAAGAACTGGAACGACGCCGCCATCAAGGCATCCAACCCGTCCGTGACGCTGCCGAACCTGGCCATCACGCCCGTGCACCGCTCCGACAACTCGGGCACCACGGACAACTTCACCGACTACCTGGCCCAGGCCGCCAAGTCGGTCTGGACCGACGCGAAGTCCGGCGACTGGCCCGCAGCCCTCCCCGGTGAAAACGCCAAGGGCACCTCCGGCGTGGTCAAGACCGTGACCCAGACCGCCGGCGCCATCACCTACGCCGACGATTCCGCCGTCACCGACGCCCTGGGCAAGGTTGAGCTGAAGGTTGGCGACAGCTACGTGCCCGTCACCGCCGAAGCCGCAGCCAAGGCCGTGGACCAGGCCAAGCCCGTTGCCGGCCGCTCCGCCAACGACCTCTCGCTGAAGCTGGACCGCACCACCACGGTTGCCGGCGCCTACCCGGCCGTCCTGGTCTCCTACGCAGTCTTCTGCGGGAGCTACCCCGATGCCAAGACCGTTGACCTGGTCAAGGCATTCGGCCACTACGCAGTGAGCGACGCCGGCCAGAAGGCCGCAGTCTCCGCTGCGAAGAGCGCCCCGCTCTCCGCAGCGCTCGCCGCGAAGGCGAAGGCCGCGATCGACTCCATCACCGTCGCGGCAAAGTAAGCGGCGAAGCAACATAAAAGGCAATAGATTGTCCACCACCAAGTCCGCGCGCCGGGCCGGAACGGGGCGCACCGGAGACAAAGTGTTCTCCGGTGCGGCCCTGGGCGCCGGCGTGCTCATTGTCGCAGTGCTGTTCGCTGTCGCCATGTTCCTGGTCATCCAGGCCCTGCCGACATTCAGTGCCGCCCCGGCCGACATTACGGGGGGCAAGGGGTTCCTCTCCTACATCTTCCCCATTGTCGTCGGAACGCTGATAGCAGCAGCCATTGCGCTGGTCATTGCCACACCCATCGGGGTGGCAGTGGCCTTGTACATCTCCCATTACGCGCCCCGCAACATGGCGCGCGGGCTTGGCTACGTGGTGGACCTTCTTGCCGCCATTCCCTCCGTCATCTACGGCGCCTGGGGGGCCACCTTCCTGGCTTCCCAGCTGAAGGCGCCGTACCAGTGGCTGGCGGACAACCTTGGCTGGTTCCCGCTCTTTGGCGGTCCGGCCTCCGGGACAGGGAAGACCATCCTGACGGCCGGCATCGTGCTTGCGGTCATGGTGCTGCCCATCATCGCCTCCCTGACCCGCGAAATTTTCCTGCAGACGCCCATGCTGCACCAGGAGGCCGCACTGGCACTGGGTGCCACACGCTGGGAAATGATCCGCATGGCAGTGCTCCCCTTTGCCCGCGGCGGCATCATCAGCGCCGTCATGCTGGGCCTCGGGCGTGCCCTGGGTGAAACCATGGCCGTGGCCCTGGTGCTCTCCTCCGGACCGATGATCGCCTCACTGATCCGCTCCGGCAACCAGACCATCGCTGCCGAGATCGCACTGAACTTCCCCGAAGCCTTCGGCCTGCGCCTCAATGAACTCATCGCCGCCGGCCTGGTCCTGTTCCTCATCACCTTGCTGGTGAACATGGTGGCCCGCTGGATCATCAGCCGCCACAAAGAATTCTCGGGAGCCAACTGATGGCCACGCTCATGACCGAACGGAAACGCTCCGCCCTGACCCGCGGGCGCCTGCCCAAGTCCACCCCCTGGGTGGTGGCCGCCTCTTCCATCGTGGTCGCTGCGGCACTGATGTCCCTTATCGGCTTCAACGTCTTTGGCTGGGCAGTGCTCTCCGCCGTGCTGTTTGCCGCGGGCAATGTGGTGAGTTCCGCCGTCGTCGAAGGACGCCGCAAGGCCACCGACAAGCTGGCCACCTCGCTGGTGCTCGGCGCCTTCCTCGTGGCGCTGCTGCCGCTTGTCTCGGTGATCTGGACCGTGCTGGTCAACGGCGTCCCCGGCCTGCTGGCCCCCGGCTTCCTCGGCACGTCCATGAAGGGCGTCACGGGTGCCATTGACAACGCCTCCGTCGCCAACCACACCCCGGTGCTGGGCGGCGTCTACCACGCGTTCCTGGGCTCCATGCTCATCACGCTGTGGGCCACGCTCATCTCCGTCCCCGTGGGCCTGCTGACCTCCATCTACCTGGTGGAATACAGCGACGGCAACAAGTTCTCCAAGGTCATCACCTTCCTGGTGGACGTCATGACGGGCATCCCCTCCATCGTGGCGGGCCTCTTTGCCGCCGCGTTCTTCGGCCTGGTCATGGGCCCCGGGACGAAAACCGGCTTCGTTGCCGCCGTCGCCCTTTCGGTGCTGATGATCCCGGTGGTGGTCCGCTCCAGCGAGGAAATGCTCAAGATTGTCCCGAATGAGCTGCGCGAGGCCGCGTACGCCCTGGGCGTGCGCAAGTGGCGCACCATCCTGAAGGTGGTCATTCCGACGGCGATCTCCGGCATCGCGTCCGGCGTCACCTTGGCCATTGCCCGCGTCATTGGCGAGACGGCGCCGCTGCTGGTCACGGCCGGCTTTGCCACGCAGATCAACTCGAATGTATTTGCCGGGTGGATGGCGTCCCTGCCCACGTTCATCTACACGCAAATCATGACGCCGACCTCGCCGTCGAACCCCGACCCGTCCAACCAGCGCGCCTGGGCCGCGGCCCTGCTGCTGATCCTGCTGGTCATGCTCCTGAACCTCGGCGCCCGCCTCGTGGCCCGCATCTTCGCGCCCAAGACCGGCCGCTAGAACCCCAGAACGGAAACACCCACAATGTCCAAACGCATCGACGTCAGCGACCTCAACGTCTACTACGGCGACTTCCTCGCCGTGGAAGACGTCAACATCACCCTCGACGCCAAAAGTGTCACCGCCTTCATCGGCCCCTCCGGCTGCGGCAAGTCCACCTTCCTGCGCACCCTGAACCGCATGCACGAGGTCATCCCCGGCGCCCGTGTCGAGGGGAAGGTGCTGCTGGACGGTGACAACCTCTACGCCGACGGCGTGGACCCCGTCACGGTGCGCAGCCAGATCGGGATGGTCTTCCAGCGCCCCAACCCGTTCCCCACCATGAGCATCCGCGACAACGTGCTGGCCGGCGTGAAGCTGAACAGCCGCCGCATGGCCAAGTCCGACGCCGACGCCCTCGTGGAAAAGTCACTGCAGGGCGCCAACCTGTGGAACGAGGTCAAGGACCGCCTCGAAAAGCCCGGCTCCGGCCTCTCCGGCGGCCAGCAGCAGCGCCTCTGCATCGCCCGCGCCATTGCCGTCTCTCCCGACGTGATCCTGATGGACGAGCCCTGCTCCGCCCTGGACCCCATCTCCACCCTGGCCATTGAGGACCTCATCAATGAGCTCAAGGACGAATACACCGTGGTGATCGTCACGCACAACATGCAGCAGGCGGCCCGTGTGTCCGACAAGACCGCGTTCTTCAACATCGCCGGCACCGGCAAGCCCGGCAAGCTGATCGAATTTGCCGAGACCGCCACCATCTTCAACAACCCCGGCCAAAAGTCCACCGAGGACTACGTTTCCGGCCGCTTCGGATAACCTCCGGCGCCTTCACGGCGCGGCGCCTTCACGGCGCGGCGCCCGTCACCGGGCCGCATTCAGCCCAGGGGCGACAGGGCCAGGTAGAACACGGCACCCAACAGGGCACAGGCCACGGGTGTGGCGAGCCACATGCCCACAATGCGCGCCATGACGGGCCCGTTGGTGCCCGGGAACTTCTGGTTCCGGCCGGCCCCCGCGATGGCCGAGGTGACGGTGTGGGTGGTGGACAGCGGCAGCGCCAGGCCAATGGCACCCACAAACAGCAGCCCGGCCCCCACCAGCTGGGCCGCGTTGCCGCGCAGCGGGTCAATCCGCACCAGCCTGTTTCCCATGGTGTAGGAAATTCGCCAGCCACCAAACAACGTCCCCACCGTGAGCAGGGTTGCCGTGAAAATGGGCACCCACAACGGCATGTCCCCGGCCGCCCCCACACCGGCAGCCAACAGCGCAAGCGTGAGGACCGCCGTCGTGCGCTGCCCGTCCTGCAGTCCGTGGCCAAAGGCCACCGCCGCTCCCGCCACCGATTGCAGCTGTCGGGTGCGGCGGTTGACCCTGTTCGGCGCGGAATTCCGGGCCGCCCAGGCACTGGGGTAGACCGCGGCGAAGCCCAGGATGTAGGCCACGACGGGGGAGAGGAGGAGCGGCAGCACCACCAGGCTCAGGAGCATGGTGTCGATGCCCTGCAGCGGCGCATGGCCCAGCAGCGCCGAACCAAGTGAGGCGCCAAGCAGCCCGCCAATCAGCGCATGGGTGGAGGAGGACGGATAGCCGCCCCGCCACTGGTGGATGCCCCACAGGCAGGCGCTGACCAGGGCTGCCAGCAGCAGGATCAACCCGCCGCGGCCTGGCGGGAGCACAATGATGCGGCCGGCAAAGGCGGCGGTGAGGGTCACGCTGACCAGGGCGCCGAGGCAGTTGAACAGGCCTGCCAGGAGCACGGCGATGGTGGGTGTGAGTGCCCGGGTGCGGACGGAGAGTGCGACGGCGGAGGAGACGTCGCGGAAGCCGTTCAGGAAGGCGAACACGGCCGCCCCGGCGATGACGGCGCCGAGCAGGAGCCCCACCAACGTCAGGATTCCTTGACGATGATGCTGCCCACCTGCGTTGCGACGGCGCGCAGCTGGCGGCTGGCGGAGGCAAACTGGTCCGCGAGGGTGCGGTACTTTACGAAACTGGTGGGGCTGTGGTTGTCCATGAGCTCGGCCACCAGGGTGCGGTGGGTGTGGTCGGCCCGCTTGGCCAGGCGCAGCACCTCAAGCCAGTAGTCCTCCAGTGAGTCAAGGTCGTTGAGCGATTTCATGGCCGACGCCGTGAGCTCCGCCTGCCGGGAAATGATCTCCAGCTGGTCGCTGGCGCGGGCTGAAACGCGGTCCAGCCGGTAAAGGTTCACCAGTTCGGCGGCGCCGGTGAGGATTTCGCTGGTCTCATTGAGGAGGCGGCCCAGTGCGAAGAGGTCTTCGCGGGGCAGCGGGTTGATGAAGCTGGTGCGCATGGCGGTGAGCAGGGTGGCGAATTCGGCCGTTGAGGCGCCCTCATGCTGGCGCATGGTTTCGGCCAGGGCGGGGAAGTCGGCACGCCCGGCGCCCAGGAGCTCGGCGAGGGTCTGCGTGCCGGCTGTGATTTGTCCGGCCATGCGGGCCAGGGAATCCAGTCCGGCAGTCTCTTGGGGGAAGAATCGCAGCTTCACGGCAGGACCTGTGGTTTCTGGGTGGTAGGGGGCCTATCCGGGCATAAAAGTGGTGTCGAACCGGGAGCGCCTCTCGGCACAGGGCCGCTCGAAGCGGCTAAAAAATGGAGCCCGGGGGTTCCGCAGTTCGACACCACTTTTAGTGTTCTACGTCCGGCGTCCCCTGTCAACCGAAGCCCCTTGGCGGCCGATTCAACAGGTGGCGGGGCGCACAATTTCCGCCGTGGAATTTAGTCGAGTTCGCCCTTGCGCCAGGATGCCGCGGCGCCTTCAAGGTCCTCGGCCGTCCGCACCAGCTGGTGGGCCTTTTTGTTCAGGGCCTGGGCGTGCTCCGGGTGTGCGGCCTTCCTGTCAACGGCCACGGTGGCCTGCCCCAGTGCCACCACCCGGCAAAATGCGGCGGAACGCTCCAGCGCAACGTCAAAGTCGCCGTCGAACGCCCCGGAAAGGATGGCGTCCGCCATGGTGGTGATTTCATCAGCGCCAGGGGGCTCCGCAACGCCCGCCACGGCGTTGGCCACCTGGGCCTGGTGCTGCCCGGCACGGAAGAAGATGCTGATGCCCTCCGGGTCCTGGAGGGTGGCCGCCCGCAGGGCGTACAGCCGCCACAGCGCACCGGGCAGCGAGCGGGCCGGGCTGGCGGCCCACATCTCGGCGATGGCTTCCAGGCCCTGCCTGTCGGCCAGCTTCACCAGCCGCTTGGTGATGGCGGGGTCATTGCTTTCGCGGCCGCCGCGCACCAGGGCACGGGCAGCAAGGTGCGCAGCCTCGGACACCCTCGCGGGATCCGTGCCACCGGTGAACGGCTCAAAGTCGGCCGGGGCAAACGGCAGCGGCTTGTGCGGTCGGGGAGCGTGCGGGGCTGGTCCTTGGTTCATGACACGACACTACCGCTGCCGCAGGGCAGGGTCGAGGGTGGCGGGGCCGCAATTGCGTTGCAGTGCATGCCGTGCGGTAGTCTAAATTTCGACAACTTTTCCTTACGGATTGGCTGTCAAGAGGTATGGGCCTTTAGCTCAGTTGGTAGAGCATCGGACTTTTAATCCGTGGGTCGCGGGTTCGAGCCCCGCAGGGCCCACCCTTCACACCAAAAAGCCCCCGGACGCCGCCCGGCGTCCGGGGGCTTTTTGGCGCCGCCGCCGCGGATGGCAAGATGGTTTCATGAGCCCAAACGCACCCGCACTTGCCCTGACCATCGCCGGATCCGAAGCGACGGGCGGGGCCGGCGCCCAGGCGGACCTGAAGACGTTCCAGGAACTGGGCGTCTTCGGCATCGTCAATCTCACCTGCATTGTCTCCTTTGACCCGAAGGACAGCTGGAACCACCGCTTCGTCCCCGTGGACCAGCAGGTCATCGCCGACCAGCTGGAGGCGACAGTGGCGGCGTACGGCCCACAGTCCGGCGCGCCGAGCATTCTGGAGACCGTCAAAATTGGCATGCTGGGCAGCCCCGACACCATTGGCACAGTGGAAACGGCACTGAAAAATGCCGCCTTCAAGCACGTGGTGCTGGATCCCGTCTTGATCTGCAAGGGCCAGGAACCCGGCCATGCCCTGGACACCGACCAGGCCCTCAAGGCCCAGATCCTTCCGTTGGCCACCTTTGTCACACCCAACCACTTTGAGGCAGAGTCGCTCTCCGGCCTGAAAATCAACACTGTTGAGGACCTCAAGGCGGCCGCCCGCAGGATCCACGAGATCAGCGGCGCCGCCGTGCTCGCCAAGGGCGGGGTGCGGCTGGAAGGCCCGGACGCCGTCGACGTTTTCTTTGACGGGGACACCCTGGAGGTCCTCTCCGCCCCCAAGGAGGGCGAGGTGGCCGTTTCCGGGGCCGGCTGCTCGCTGGCCGCGGCCGTGACGGCGGAACTGGCCAAGGGTGCCACCACGCTGGAGGCGGCACGCACGGCCAAGGCGTTTGTCACAGAAGGCATCAGGAACAGGGTGTCCTCGGGCGCCCCGTTCACGGCCCTGTGGCAGGGCGGCGCCGGGCGTTAGCGCTCTGTTGCCAGCCACGCGCCATTGTGCCAAGCTCGCTTTATGAGTGACGACATTGTTGACCAGGCCGAAGCGTTTGACGCCGGCGTAACTACGTCCCGCAACGATGCAGCGCACCGCTACGAGCTCCACGTTGGCACGGATTTGGCGGTCATCATCGTCTTTCGCGAGCTGCCCGGCCACATCGACCTGATCCACACGGATACCCAGGAGGGCTTCGAAGGGCGCGGGCTGGCCCGGGTGCTGGTGCGGTACGCCCTCGATGACGTGGTGGCCTCGGGCAAGCGCATCATTCCGCACTGCCCCTATGTGGCCAAGATCGTGGCGCGGAACCCCGATCTTTACAGGCAGTACACGGACGTTCCGGAGGACGAGTTCTAGGTGTCGCGTCCGGCCGCGCTGGTCACCGGCGCCACCTCCGGACTGGGCGCGGAGTTCGCCCAGCAGCTGGCCCGATCTGGGCATGACCTCATCCTGGTGGCGCGCACCGTTCCCCGGCTGGAGGCCAAGGCAGTCCGGCTGCGCGCCGACTTCGGCGTGCAGGTTGAGGTGCTGCCGGCTGACCTGCTGACGGACGACGGCGTTGCCTCCGTTGGTGCCCGGCTTGCGGACCCTGCGCGGCCGGTTGCCGTGCTGGTGAACAATGCCGGCTTCGGCCTGGTGCACGCCTTCGAGGGAAATACGGTGGAGCAGGAGGCGGACCACCTCCAGATCCTGGTGACGGCACCCATGAAGCTCATGCATGCCGCACTGGGGCCCATGCTGGCCCGGAAGGACGGGCGCATCATCAATGTCGCCAGCGTGGCCGGTTTCATCCCGCGCGGCTCCTACGGTGCGGCCAAGGCCTGGGGGATCAGCTTCAGCCGCTTCGCCAACCTGCGCTACCGCCCGCGCGGTGTCACCGTCACGGCCGTGTGCCCCGGCTTTGTCCACACCGAATTCCACCAGCGCATGGGTGCCAGCATGGGCCGCATCCCGAAGTGGATGTGGCTGGAACCGGACGTTGTGGTGCGCCAGGGGCTGGCCGACTCCGCCGCCGGCAAGTCGGTGTCCATTCCCACCCGGCGGTACGCCACGCTCATTGCCCTCTCCCGGCTGGTTCCGGACAAGGTCGCCGCGGCCGCCGGCAACCGCGGGCGGTAGCAAGGGTTACCGGCGGGGCCCGGCTGCTCGGGTGGCGTCAGCGCCGCGTCAGGAATGGCCCGCCGGCCGTATCGATCGCGTAAAAATCGCTGGCGCCGGGCCCTGGGCATGGTCCCATAAAAGCATGGACGGAACGGCAGGGCGGGCCCCGGAGGGGGCCCCGGTGGATGGCGGCCCGGTGGACAAGCGCTTGGTGGACAGTGGCCTGGTGGCCGTGGACGACGGCGGCGACTTCTCGTACTACGCCACGGCGGGCGCCCTTGAGGCGGACTATGAATACCCGGGGGACTTGGTGTGCGTGCTGGACCGGCGGGGCGGTGCATTCCAACTGGCAGCGGCCGGATCATCGCGGGTGAAGTTGGTCCCAGCAGCCGCCGCCGTCGATTATTCCTGGTTGCGGAAGGCCTGGCTGGAAGCCCAGCGCCGCCACCCCCGCCGCTACCCGCTCCGCCGGTTTTATCCCGACAGCAGGGAGACGCTCCTGGCGGCAGTGTTTGAATGCCTCTACCTGCGATGGACGGCGGAACCGTGGCCGCCGCCGTCGGACGTGGCAGCCGGGCGCATCCTGGCGGACCCCTTCGGGCACCGCTACAAGGCGGCGAAACTCCCTTCCCTGACCCAACTATGTATCAGAAACTCCATTAAAAATGCGATTTTCGTCGAAATTCCTGCAGTTTCTGACTCACAGTTGTGAGGGGAGGGATGTTTTCTACGGACAGTAGAAATTAGTGCGTTTCGGGGCTATGCTCCGAGTATGGGACACGAAATTGAGCAGGCCAGGGAGAATTCGCCGGTGGTTTCCGCGGTAGTAGCCGGTGCGGCACGCGGTGATCCGGCCTCCCGGCTGCGGGAAAGTTTCCGCTCGGAACTGGTGAAGAAGGAAGAAGACGTGGTGGATGCCGGCTGGGCCGGCGGCATCCCCGCCCAATACGGCGTGGCGCCCAGGATCCGGGTGGGGCGAAACAAGTGGTTCAACCTGCTGTGGCTGGTCCCGATCGGCCTGCTGCTGCTCATCGTGGGAATCGCCGTGGCCAAGGGCCTGCGCGAACTGCCTGGCGTGCAGGAATTCATCGCGAAATACCCGGGCACCTCGCCGCTGCCCGCCACCGCGCCCGTGGGCCTGCCTGCATGGATTGGCTGGCAGCATTTCCTGAACATGTTCCTGATGGTTTTCATCATGCGGTCCGGACTGACCATCATTGCCGACCACCCCAGGTTTTACTGGACCCGCCACTCCACGCCCGGCAAGGACTGGTTCCGGGTCCAAAAGCCCATCCCGCATGATCCGCTGTACACGGCAAAGGCAGACTCCATCACCCTTCCCAACGGCGTGGGGCTGCCGGGCCAGCGGCACTCGATCGGGCTGGCCCGCTGGTGGCACCTGGGCGTGGATTCCCTGTGGCTGCTCAACGGTGCTGTTTTCTTTGTGCTGCTTTTCGCCACGGGGCAGTGGATGCGCCTGGTGCCGATGGGCTGGGACGTGTTCCCGAATTCCGTCTCGGTGGGCATCCAGTACCTCTCCCTGGACTGGCCGGTGGACAACGGCTGGGTCAACTACAACTCCCTGCAGGTGGTTGCCTACTTCATCACCGTTTTCATTGCCGCCCCGGCCGCCCTGGTCACCGGGCTGGGCATGTCCCCGGCACTGTCCACGAAGTTCCGGCGCATCAGCTCGGTCTTCAGCATCCAGCTGGCGCGTTCCCTGCACTTTTTGGTGTTTTGCTGGTTCGTGCTTTTCATTGTGGTCCACGTGACGCTGGTCCTGACCACAGGCGCCCTGGCCAACCTCAACCACATGTACGCCTCGCAGGACAGCAGTGCGTCCTGGCTTGGTTTTTGGATCTTTGCCGGCTCCATGGTGGTGCTCATCGCCGCCTGGGTGGCCGCCACCCCCGTCACCTACAAGTATCCGCGCAAGGTGCAAAGGATCAGCTACGCACTGATCGGCCCGGTCCAGCGGCTCTTTGAGCACGTTGACTCCAAGCCGGGGCAGTACACGGAAAAGGACATCTCGCCCTATTTCTGGCACAACGGCTACTACCCCGCCACGGATGAATACAAGGAACTCCGCGCCGGCAACTTCAGCAACTACACCCTGCGCGTCAACGGCCTGGTGGAAGACCCCGTGGAACTCACCCTTGAACAAATCAGGGCCCTGCCGTACCACGAACAAATCACCCAGCACTTTTGCATCCAGGGCTGGTCCGGGGTGGCCAAGTGGGGCGGGGTGTCGATGCAGACCATCGTGGACCTGGTCAAGCCCAGCCCGGAAGCCAAGTGGGTGGTGTTCTACTCCTTCGCCGAGGGCCCCGACTCAGGCATCTACTACGACGCCCAGCCGATCGAGCAGATGGGGTACCACCTGACCATGCTGGCCTACGACATGAACGGGGAGGAGCTGCCGTACGGCCACGGGGCGCCGCTGCGGCTGCGCAATGAAGTCCAGCTGGGCTTCAAGATGGTCAAGTGGATCAAGGGCGTGGAATTTGTGGCCCACTTTGACGAAGTGGGCGGCGGACAGGGCGGCTACAACAACGACCACGAGTTCTTCGGCTACAGCCAGTCGATCTAACCCTTCCCCGGACCGCCGCCGCGGTCCGTCAGGGCAGGCCCACCGTGACCGGGATGCCGGTGCCCGGGGTGGGCGGCTCGTAGGAGTCGTCAAAGGGCAGGTAGTCCATGTCCAGCAGCGGGTTCTCATCCTGCGTGGCCACCAGTTCCTGCGCCTCTTCCAGCGTGGCCACGCTGGGCATGGAGCCGGGCAGCGGCTTTTGGGCGGACTCGCGCAGGAAGTAGATGGCCACCGCGCCAACGGCGGACGTCGCCATGAGGTAGTAGGCCGGCATCATGTCGTTGCCCGTGAGCGTGATCAGCCCCTGGATGATGAACGGTGCCGTGCCGCCAAAAAGGGCGACGGCGAAGTTGTAGGCAATGCCCATGCCGCCGTAACGGCTCGACGTCGGAAACAGTGCCGGCAGGGACGACGCCAGGTTGGCCACATAAAAGGTCACCGGGAAAGCGATGAGGGCCAGGCCCAGCAGCGTGGACCAGATGGCCCCCACACCAATGAGCATGAACGCAGGCACGGCCAGGACCACGGTGCTCAGGGCGCCGACCCATAGCACGGGGCGGCGGCCCACCTTGTCGGAGAGGCGCCCCGTGAGCGGGATGCACAGGGCCATGGCCACCAGGATGGGGATGGTGAGCAAGGTGCCGTGGACGGGGTCGTAGCCCTTGGAATCGGTCAGGTACGTGGGCATGTAGGAGGTCAGTGCGTAGCCCACGGTGTTGGCCGCGGCCACCAGCACCATGGCCAGCAGGATCTGCCGCCAGAACACCCTGACCAGCCGGACGGGGCCGTTGGAGGTGGCCTCGTCGCCTGCTGCAGCGGCCTTGGACGTTTCCTCCGCGGCGTCCAGTGTGGCCTGGAACTGGGGCGATTCCTCAATTTTCAGGCGGAAATAAACGGCGACGGCGCCGAGCGGGCCAGCAGCCAGGAACGGCAGGCGCCAGCCCCACTGTTCCATGGCGTCCTGGCCCAGCGTCAGCTGCAGCACCGACACCAGTGCGGCGCCGATGGCGAAGCCAAGGTAGCTGCCCAGGTCAAGGATGCTGGCGAAGTAGCCGCGGCGCGCGTCCGGTGCGTACTCGCTGACAAAGGTGGTTGCGCCGGCGTACTCGCCGCCCGTGGAGAATCCCTGGACAAGCTTGAGCAGCACCAGCAGCACGGCGGCCCAGATGCCGATCTGTGCGTAACCGGGCAGCAGGCCGACGGCGAACGTGGAGGCGGCCATGACCAGCAGTGTTGCGGCCAGCACCTTTTGCCGGCCCACCTTGTCCCCGAGCCAGCCAAACACGACCCCGCCAAGGGGGCGGGCCAGGAACGTCGCGGCGAACGTGCCCAGCAGGAACAGCGTCTGCACGGCGGCGTCGGCCTCCGGCAGGAACACGGGCCCCATGGTGGCGATCAGGTAGCCAAACACGCCCACGTCGTACCACTCCATGGTGTTTCCGACAACGGTGCCGCCAAGGGCTTTTCTCAGCATGGGCGTATCCACGACATTGACGTGGTCGACGTCCAGGCGGCGTCTCTTGAGTTTTGGCAGGAGCGGTTTTTTTGGCCTTGCCTGCGATGGTTCTGCGGTGTCCCCGACACCTGTTTCCGGTTGAATCGTGCTTCGGTCCATGGGCATTTGCACATCCCCTTACGGAGGTCATTTGCTTGCGGTTTTTAGCTTTCTCGCTACGGGCAGACCATAAATTCTAGCAGATGGACTAATTCAAGCCCTGGGGAGAGGTCCGTCACACAGGCAAAAAGCCCTTGAAAGTCCGCCATTTTGGGGACCTTCAAGGGCTTTATTGCTAGCTGTTTTGGCTGACCAGCTGGCCGGTGGCGGGTGCCTCGGCGGCTGCCGCCGGAGCGCGCACTGCCCAGCGCTTCAGGGCAACCACGGCCAGCGCAGCGACAACGGTTCCCACCAAGATGGCCGTGATGAACATGCCGATGTTGCCGATGGCGAAGAAGACGAAGATGCCGCCGTGGGGTGCCTGCGAGGTGACGTGGAAGCCCATCGTAATGGCGCCGGTGACGGCACCGCCCAGCATGGTGGACGGGATGACCCGCAGCGGGTCGGCCGCGGCGAAGGGGATGGCGCCTTCGGAAATGAAGGAGGCACCAAGGAGCCAGGCGGCCTTGCCGTTTTCACGCTCGGCCAGGGAGAAGCGCTTCTTGTCGATCACGGTGGCCAGGGCCATGGCCAGCGGCGGGACCATGCCCGCGGCCATGACGGTGGCCATGATTTCCCACGGTGCGTGGTTCAGCGCTGATCCTGTGCCCAGGCCGGCAACTGCGAAGGCGTACGCCACCTTGTTGACGGGGCCGCCCAGGTCGAAGCACATCATCAGGCCCAGGACAATGCCCAGCACCACGGCGGACGCCCCGGACATGCCCGTGAGCCAGTGGTTCAGGCCGTTGGACAGTGCCGCGATGGGGCCGCCAAGGAACAGGAGCATGGCGCCGGAGGCGATGATGGAGCCCAGCAGCGGGATGATGACCACGGGCATGAGCCCGCGCAGCCAGCGCGGAACCTGCCAGGTGCCGATCCAGTAGGCGGCAAGGCCGGCCAGCAGGCCGCCCACCAGGCCGCCCAGGAAGCCGGCGCCCATGAACACGGCCACCGCTCCGGCCGTGAAGCCGGGTGCAATGCCGGGCCGGTCGGCGATGCCGAAGGCGATGTAGCCGGCCAATGCCGGGACCAGGAAGCCCATGGACAGCCCGCCGATCTTGAACGCGACAGCGCCCAAGTACAACAGGAGGTTGCCGCCGTCGGGCAGGTTCAGCAGCGTGTTGTCCGCCAGGATGTGGTCGGCCTGGCCGTTCAGTCCCAGCCCGTATCCGCCCAGCAGGAAGCCGAGCGCGATGAGCAGTCCGCCGCCGGCCACAAACGGGATCATGTAGCTGACACCGGTCAGCAGCACCTTCTTGACCTTGGTGCCCAGGTGCTCCCCGGCCGCCTCTGCGTTGTGCTCGGCAGCCTCCTCGGCGCCAAAGTGCGGCACCCGGTGTGCATGGGGGTCCGTGGCAGCCGCAAGGGCCTCCTGGATCATCTTGGCCGGTTCGTCAATGCCGCGCTTGACGGGGGCGTTGATGACGGGCTTGCCGGCAAAGCGTTCCTTGCCGCGCACGTCAACGTCGACGGCGAAGATCACGGCGTCGGCCGCGGCGATGACGGCGGGGTCCAGGGGCGTCACGGCGCCCGAACCCTGCGTTTCCACCTGGAGCTCTATCCCGGCCTCCTTGGCGGCTTCCACGAGCGAATCGGCGGCCATGTAGGTGTGGGCGATGCCGGTGGGGCAGGCCGTCACGGCGACCAGGCGCTTCGGGGCGGCGGCGACCGGGGCCGAAGCCGGGGCCGCAGCGGCAGCCGGGCCGGCCGCCGCGGTGCCTGGCTTTGGCGCCTCAGCCAGTGCGCCGTCGACCAGGGCCACGATCTCCTCCGGCGTTGCGGCGGCGCGCAGGGCTGCCGTGAAGTCCTTCCTGATGAGGGAACGGGCCAGCTTGGAAAGCAGCTTGAGGTGCTCGTTGTCGGCGCCGGCCGGGGCGGCAATGAAGAAAACAATGTCCGCGGGGCCGTCCTTCGCGCCGAAGTCCACGGCCGGGGACAAGCGGGCCATGGCAAGCGTGGCCTCGCGGACGGCCGATGAGCGGCAGTGCGGGATGGCGATCCCGCCGGGCACGCCCGTGGCGGTTTTCTGCTCGCGGGCCAGGGCATCCGCGTACAGGCTTTCGACGTCCGTGGAACGGCCTGTGCCGGCAACCAGCTCGGCCAGCCTGCGGATCACGGAGGGGGTGTCGGTGCCCAGGTTGGCATCCAGGGCCACCAGGGCGGTGTTGATGAGGGTTGTCATGTCATTTTTCCTTGACAGGGGTCAGCGCCGTCACGGCGACGTCGGCGGGGTGGGTTTGCTTGAGGGAGGGAACCAGTGTTCCGGGGAGGGAAGCGGCGGCCGCCCCATGGGCCACGGCTTGCTGCAGGCATTCGGCGGGGGTGTCCCCACGCAGGCTGGCCAGCAGATATCCGGCGAGGGCGGAATCGCCCGCGCCAACGGTGCTTTTGGCGGCGATGACGGGACCCTTGGCGAGCCAGCTGCCGTCTGCCGTGACCAGCACGGCGCCACGGGAGCCCAGCGTTGCCAGCACGGCCCCGATGCCCCGCTCCACCAGGGACGCCGCGGCGCTCGCGGCCAGGAAGGGATCTGCCTCCAGGGATGGTCCGTCGCCAATGCCGGTCAGCTCGGCGAGTTCCTCCGCATTGGGCTTGAGCAGGTCGGGCGACCCGGCCACGCTGGCTGCCAGCGGTGCGCCGGAGGAGTCGACGGCGATGCGCGGGGAGTCCGGGCCGTATGTGGCCCGGACCGCGGCAATCACGCGGGCGTAAAAATCCTCCGGCGACCCCGGCGGCAGGGAACCGGCCAGCACCAGCCAGGCGGCGCCGTCGGACTTCTCCACGGCCAGCTTCAGCAGCGAGGCGAGCTGGGCGGCGGAGAGTTCGGGGCCGGGTTCGTTGACCTTGGTGGTGGTGCCGTCGGGTTCGGTGATGGCCACATTGCTGCGCAGGGGGGCGCCGATGGGGAGGGAAAGGTGCGGGATTTCCTCGCGGCCCAGCGCCAGCACGACGTCGTCTCCCGGGTCGCCTGGCAGCAGCGCCAGGGCGTCGGTGCCGGAAGCGGTGAGGGCGCGGACGATGTTCACGCCCTTGCCGCCGGGATGGGCGGAGGCGGCGGCGGCCCGCTGGACCTCGCCGCGTTCCAGCCGGCCGGGCAGTTCGATGGTGCGGTCCAGGCTGGGGTTGGGGGTCAGGGTGAGAATCATGCCAGCACCACCTCGACGCCGGCGGCTTCCAGTGCGGCGGCAAGATCGGGTGCGGGGGCGGTGGTGGTGATCAGGGTGTCGACCTCTTCAAGGGTGGCAAAGCGGACAAGGGTTTCGGCGCCGAGCTTGGAGGCATCGGCAAGGATGACAATTTGGCGGGCCGCACGGACCATGGCGGTCTTGGTGGCGGCTTCAACGGGGTCCGGGGTGCTCAGGCCAAAGTCCGCGTGGACGCCGTTGGCTCCGAGGAAGGCGATGTCGGGGCGGAGGGCGCCGAGCTGTTCGGTGGCGCGGGCCCCCACCACGGCGCTGGTGAGCCCGCGGACCCGGCCGCCCAGGATGTCCAGCAGCAGGTGGGTGTTGTTGGAGAGCGTGGCGGCGATGGGCAGGGAATTGGTGATGGCGAGCAGTTCGTCGCCTTCGTTGGCGGGGGTCCAGGCCGCCAGCTTGTCAGCAAGGGCTGCAGTGGTGGTGCCGGAGTCCAGCAGGATCGAAACGGTCTGGGCTTGGGGGATCAGGGCCAGGGCGGCCGCGGCAATCCGCTGTTTTTCATCCAGCCGCTGGCCCTGCCGCTCAACCAGGCTCGGTTCGGAACGGCTGAGCCTGTCCAGGGCGACGGCGCCGCCGTGGACACGCCGCAGCACGCGCCCGTCTTCCAGGGCGGCCAGGTCGCGGCGGACTGTTTCCTGGGTGATGGCGAAGAGGTCGGCCAGCTCGTTGACGCCGACCCGGCCCTGTGCGCCCACCAGTTCGGCAATGCGCTGGTGCCGTTCTTCCGCAAACATGGCGTTCCTTCCTCCGGTCCATCGCGTGACGGGCATCACATGATGTTGTTTCACATGACTTTATCTGTGTTTGTCTTCGCTTGTCAAGGGAAAACAACATAAACGCAGATTCGGGCGGGCGTGCCGGGTTTGGATCCGCCGGTTCGGGGTGCCGGCGGCGCTGCGTGGTGCGTAGGCTGGCCTGATGGAAACGGTTGCGTGGTCCCGCCCGGAGAACGAACGCGCAGACACGCCGTTGCTGCTGATGCTTCACGGCTACGGCTCCAGCGAAAAGCGCATGGCTGAGGCGTTTGCTGCCATGCCCCGGGGATTTACCTGCGCCGCGCCGCGTGGTCCGCTGGATGTGGGCGGCGACTGGGGCTGGTTCCTGCTGGACTACTTTCTGGACAACGACTTTGCCGAAGTGGTCGCCGCCGCCACGAAGGTGCTGGCCTGGCTGGACACCGTGACGGCCACGTACAAGTTCAGCTCCGTCTCCGTTCTGGGGTTCTCGCAGGGCATGGCCATGGGCACCACGCTCATCCGCCTGCGCCCCGGGATGTTCACGGCAGCAGTGGGACTCTCCGGTTTCGCCCTGCAAAACGACCTCCTCGGCGCGATGGAGCCGCTGGCCCGCAAGGTCCCGTTCCTGTGGGCCCGTGATACGGAAGACCTGGTCATCAACCCTGACGCCACGGCATTCACGGCCGAATGGCTGGCCGCCAACACGGATCTGCAGCAGGCCCGCTACGAAGGCCTGGGCCACAACCTCCGGGCCGACGAGCTCTCCGACGTGGCCTCTTTCCTGACGGCCAACGTGCCCGGCTCCTTCGTGCCGCGCGGGTAGGCGCCGCTCAGCCCCGCGGAAGCGCCGTCCCGCGGGAGCGCCGTCCCAAAAGCAGCCCAAAGGCGCACGCCGGTTCAACCAAAAGGTTGATGGCCGCCGTCGTGCGCGTCAATAGGCTGGAAGCAAAGCCCAACCAGCGAAGGAACCCCATGAAAAAGCTCTTCTATTCGTCATTCGCCTACATGGTGGTCGGCGTGCTTTCCGGCCTGTTTTACCGCGAATACACCAAGGGAAAGTCATTCGAAGGCTTCACACAGCTTTCCGTGGTCCACACGCACCTGCTGACCCTCGGCTTCATCGTCCTGCTGATTGTGCTGATCCTCGAGAAGCTGTTCACGCTGTCGAAGTCGCGCCTGTTCAGCTGGTTCTTCTGGACGTACAACGCCGGCCTCATCCTCACCGCCGCCATGATGGTGGTCCACGGCATGCTGCAGGTCCAGGGCGCCACGGACGTCTCCGCCGCCATCGCCGGCATTGCAGGCCTGGGCCACATCCTGCTCTCCGTTGCCATGGTGCTGCTGTTCCTGGCGCTGCGGACCCGCCTGTTCGGCGCCGGCAAGGAAAGGGTCGACGGCGGCGCCAAGGTGGCGCTGAAGGGTTGAGCCGGGCGCCGGCCGGGCCTGCTGGCGGTTAGGCTTGGAGCCAGGTCTACGGGAAGGTTTCGCATGGCGCGCAAGGATGTGGAAAAGGCGGGGAAGCCAAATCCCGCCGTCGGGCTGGCTGCCGCGGCCGCCTTTGACGACAAGGGCAGGCCCAAGCCCGCAGTGCACGGCATGCTGCTCAAGGCCGTGGAGGTGCAGCGGCCCCTGGTCCTGGCCAACCTGCGCCGGCTGCGCAAGAAATACCCCAACGCCACCGCCTTCGAGCTCAGCCAGCGGCTGGAACGCGACTTTCTGAACGGGGTCGGCACCGGCGGCGCGGCCATTGGCGCCACGGCCATCATTCCCGGCGTGGGGACAGTTGCGGCGCTCTCCATCTCGGCCGCCGCCACGGTGGTCTTCCTGGAGGCCACGGCGCTTTACGCCCAGTCAGTGGCGGAGCTGCACGGCGTCCGGCTGGCGGACCCGGAGCGGGCACGGCTCACCGTCATGGCCATCATGCTCGGCGACGAGGGCACGGCCATGCTTGCCGGACTCACGGGGCACGCCATCGGCAACGGCAAGACTCCCATGCAGGCCTGGGGCAAGACGGTGGGCAAGAGCATGCCCATCTCGGCGGTGAAGGCCATGGTCGGATCGCTGCAAAAGAAGTTCGTCAAGCGGATTGCTGTCCGGGGCGGTGCCTCGGTGGTGGGCAAGGCCCTGCCATTCGGCATCGGCGCAGCGGTGGGCGGCGTGGGCAACTACATGATGGGCCGTGCGGTGGTGGCCTCCACGCTCCGCGCATTCGGCCCCGCCCCGCTGGAGATCCCGGCGGAGCTTCTGGCTGAGCTCGATGCTCCCAAGGAGAAAAAGCCCCGCGCCGTGCGGAACTAGGCGCCTGCTTCAACCATTTGTCAGTGGAAGACCAGCGTTGCGAGGGTAAAGATGGCCAGGCCGGCCAGGGAACCCACCACGGTGCCGTTGATGCGGATGAACTGCAGGTCCTTGCCCACCTGGAGCTCGATCTTTTGGCTGGTCTCCACGGCGTCCCATCGCTCCACCGTGTCCGTGATGATGGACGCGATCTCGTGCTTGTACGTGCGCACCAGGTAGGACGCGGCGTCGGAGATCCAGGCGTTGGCCTTGCCGGCCAGTTCGGGATCGGTGGCCAGGCGCGTGCCAAATTCCTGCACGGCCCCCGTGAACTTCAGGCGCAATTCCGACTGCGGATCGTCTACGGCGTCAAACAAGGCCTTCTTGATGGTTTCCCAGGTGCGCCCCGCCAGGTTGCGGACCTCGGGGTCGCCCAGAACCTGCGCCTTGATGTTTTCGGCGCGGGCAATCATGGCTGGATCGTGCTGGAGCTCCTGGGCCAG
The DNA here is from genome assembly GCF_025548615.1 of Arthrobacter sp. A2-55. NCBI lineage: Bacteria > Bacillati > Actinomycetota > Actinomycetes > Micrococcales > Micrococcaceae > Arthrobacter > Arthrobacter sp. A2-55. The sequence continues at coordinate 25,073 of NZ_JAJLOZ010000052.1, forward strand.
GTCCGCGAGGTAGCTGTCAAGCTGCTGGCGGAGCTCATGGTGCGGATCGTTCTGCACGGCGCGGGCAAACTTGTAAATCTCGGTGTAAATCTTGTCCCCCACCAGCCCATCCACAAATTGCGGTACCCAGGCCGGGGAGCGGTCGGAGACCAGCCCGGAAATGGTGTCATGGTTGGCCTGGATCCACAGGGTGGACCGGTCGACCAGCAGGTCCACCAGGGCGTGGTGGTGGCCGTCGGCAAAGATCCGCTCCGCCACCTTGCCGATGGGCGGGCCCCAGGGCGGGTCAACGAGGTGCTTGCGGACCATGGACTCGATGACGTCCCGGACGTCGTCGTCCTTCAAAACCGCCATGGCGCCGCGCATCGCGGCCGCGCCCTCCCTGGCCACGCGCTGTGCGCTGGCGGGCTTGGACAGCCAGGCACCCACCTTTTCCGCAATCTGCGTCCCGGCCAGCTTCTCCGCCACCACGTTTTCAGAGAGGAAGTTGGTTTCCACAAATTCGCCCAGCGACGCCCCGATCTGGTCCTTGCGGTTGGGGATGATGGCCGTGTGCGGGATCTTGATCCCCATGGGGTACTTGAACAACGCGGTCACGGCGAACCAGTCGGCCAGGGCGCCCACCATGCCGCCCTCCGCCGCCGACCGGACATACTCCAGCCACGGGTACTGCCGGGCGAACGCGAACGCAACACAAAAAATCACGGCCATTGCCACCAGCAGCGCCAGGGCAATGTTTTTCATGCGGCGCAGGGCAGCTGCCTTTTCCGCGTCCGGATGGGGCGCGCCGGAAGTGCCTGCCTTCGGTGCCGTGCGTTGTTCGGGATGCGCCATAATGCAAGCGTAGCGTGGTGCCATGACAGTTCAGGTTTATGCCCACCGGGGTTCCTCCGGCCACTTTGCCGAGCACACCCGCGCAGCCTATCTGCAGGCCCTGGCCGACGGCGCCGACGGGGTTGAGTGCGACCTCCACCTCACCGCTGACGGCCACCTGGTGCTGCTCCACGACGACGACGTCGACAGGACCTCCGACGGCACTGGCCCCGTGGCGGAGAAGACCCTCGCGGAGCTGAGGGGCCTGGATTTCAGCTCATGGAAGGGCACGGCCATCCCGGAGGAATTCGGCGGCACCGCGGAGCAGCTGCTGACTTTGGGGGAACTGCTGGACATTCTGGCGGGGGCCGGGCGGCCAGTCGGCCTGGCGATTGAGTTCAAGTACGGTGCGCTTTTTGATGCCGCGCTGGTGGACGCCGCACTGTCCCTGCTGGCCGGCCGCGGCTGGGCCGCGGACGCGGGGCCGGCGGCACTGGCGTCCGGCAATGTCAGGGTTTCCTTCATGAGTTTCCATCCGGATGCCGTGAAGTACCTGGCGGAGCGCGTGCCGGCGGAGCTGATCTGCCAGCTGCTGGAGGAAGTGGAAGTGGGGGAGGTGCGCGAGGAGCTCGACGTCGGCCCCATCGCCGGGCACACCGTGGCCTTCTTCATGCGCCGCGCCGTGGCAGAGGGTGAATCCCTGCTGGACCGCGGCGTCGCCCACCTCGCCGGGCCCGGCGTCGACTACCTGCGCGCAAACCCCGAAAAGACTGCGGGCTGGCTGGCTGCAGGGCGGCGTTTTCGGGTCTGGACGGTGGACACTGAGGAGGAACTGCGGCTCTGCCTGGAGGCGGGCGTGGCCGAGGTGACCACCAACCGTCCGGCAGAAATCAAGGCGCTGCTGTCCGGCATGTGATTGCATGGGGTCATGGCCTCACGGATTGAAGATTATGCGCTGCTCTCCGATTTGCACACCGCCGCGTTGATTGGCCGGGACGGCAGCCTTGACTGGCTGTGCTTCCCCCGCTTCGACTCGCCGTCGGTTTTTGCCGCCCTGCTGGGCACCGAACACCACGGGCGCTGGCTCATGGCGCCAGTGGACGGAAAGGTGGTGCGCCGGTCCTACGTGGGGCGCAGCTTTGTGCTGGAAACGGAGTGGGAATCCGCCACGGGAACAGCACGCGTCACCGAGTTCATGCCCACCGAGGACAGGCGGGCCTCCGTGGTGCGGCGCATTGAAGGGCTGTCCGGCAGCATGGAATTCCGGCAGGAAATCACCATGCGCCCCGGCTACGGTGCGGTGCTGCCGTGGGTCCGGCGCGTCCGCCAGGACTCTGGCCACCCGGCCATCCTGGCCGTTGCCGGGCCGGACGCCCTGGTGCTGCGCGGCGCTGAGCTGCCCCACGCCGTCGACCATAAACACGGCGGCCGGTTCACGGTGGCGGCGGGGGACAAGGTTGAGCAGGAACTCATCTGGTACCCGTCTCACCGGCCCCTCCCTGCCGACATCGACCTGGACGCGGCGCTGCGGGACACTCTGGCGTATTGGGGCAGCTGGGCTGAAATGTGCAGCGAGGACGGGAAGTATGCACCGTTTGTGGAGCGTTCCCTGCTGGTGCTGCGCGCCCTGACCCATGAGGACACAGGCGGCATCGTGGCGGCGGCCACCACCTCGCTGCCGGAGGACTTTGGCGGGGCCCGGAACTGGGACTACAGGTTTTGCTGGCTGCGGGACGCTGCACTCACGCTGGAGGCCATGCTGACCCACGGCTATGAAAACGAGGCCCTGCGGTGGCGCGACTGGCTGCTGCGGGCCGTGGCCGGTGACCCCGAGGACCTGCAGATCATGTACGGGCTCTCCGGGGAACGGCAGCTGGCCGAGGGCGTGCTTGAGCACCTGCCGGGCTATGAAGGATCTGTGCCGGTGCGGATCGGCAACGGTGCCGTGGGCCAGTACCAGGCTGACGTGGTGGGCGAGGTGCTGGTGGCCATGGAAAAACTGCGCCTGGCCGGCGGCAAGGAGGACCACTTCTCCTGGCCGCTGCAGCAGGCCCTGTTGAAGTTCGTGGAGCGGCACCTGGCGGAACCGGACCACGGGATCTGGGAAATGCGCGGGGACCTGAAGCACTTCACGCACTCGCGGGTCATGATGTGGGCCGCGTTCGACGCCGGCGTCCGGGCCGTCCGCGACCACGGGCTGAAGGGGCCCGTGGAGCACTGGGAAATGCTACGCGAACAGCTGCGGACGGAAGTCATGGAGCAGGGCTTCAACAAGGAATTGAACACCTTCACCCAAACGTATGGCGGCACCACCACGGACGCCTCACTGCTGGTGATTCCGATGGTGGGCTTTGTGGACCATGGTTCGCCGGAAATGCTGGGCACGGTTGCCGCGCTGGAGGCCGAGCTCGTGGACCACCACGGCCTGCTGATGCGGTACCGCACGGACAGCGGCGTGGACGGCCTGGCCCCCGGCGAACATCCGTTCCTGGCCTGCTCCTTCTGGCTCGTGGAGCAGTATGCACACACGGGGCGCCGGGCCGAAGCGGTGGCCCTCATGGACCGGCTGGTGGGCTATGCCAACGAGCTGGGGCTGCTCAGCGAGGAGTACGACGCCGACAGCGCGCGCATGGCCGGAAATTTCCCGCAGGCCTTCTCCCACCTGGCGCTGGTGCGGGCGGCGGACGCCCTGCACGAGACAGACAGTGGCAACACTGCAGGCGCCGGGGACGCCTGAGAACGTGAAACCATGGGTGCATGAAGTTACGTGAGTCGCCGGCAGCCAAGATCGGTGCGTCGATCGCCGTTGCCACGGGCCTCTACGGGGTGTCCTTTGGGGCGCTTTCCGTGGCGTCGGGGCTGTCATTTTGGCAGACCATGGCCCTGAGTTTTCTGCTCTTCAGCGGCGGTTCCCAGTTTGCCTTCATCGGCGTGGTTGCCGGCGGCGGCTCCGGCGTCGCGGCCATGAGCGCCTCCGCGCTGCTGGGCATCCGCAACGGCGTGTACGGGATGCAGCTCAACGCCCTCCTCCGGCCCGCCGGCTGGCGGCGCTTTGCCTCCGCCCATCTCACCATTGACGAATCCACGGCCACCGCCACGGGCCAGGCCGATCCGGCAGAGCAGCGGCGCGGTTTCTGGGTCGCGGGCCTGGGCATTTTTATCTTTTGGAACATCATGACGGCCGTGGGCGCCGTGATTGGCAATGCCCTGGGCGACCCCAAGCAATGGGGCCTTGACGGCGCCGCCGTGGCAGCATTCCTGGGCCTGCTCTGGCCGCGCATCAAGGCGTTTCAGCCGGCCGCCATTGCGGTGGTGTGTGCCGTGGTGACGCTGCTTGCCGTGCCGTTTGTCCCGCCGGGCGTGCCCATTTTGGTCGCTGCGCTGGTGGCCGGGCTCATCGGCTGGTTCCGGCACGGGCGCACCCCGGACCATGCCCCCGGCCACGTGGATGACGGCCTGGAGCCGGACATTGAGCCGTACAGGCACGACGCCGGCACCCGGCCGCCGCGCCCCGCCCGCCTGGGGCAGGGGGAAGACGCGTGAGCCTGTGGATCTGGGTGCTGGTGGCGGCCCTGCTGGCCTACCTGACAAAGCTGCTGGGCTACCTGGTGCCGGCCAAGGTCCTGGCGAATCCGCGAATGTCGCGCGTGGCCGGGACCCTGACCATCGGGCTGTTGGCGTCGCTGACGGTGGTGAACGCGGCAGCCACGGGGACCGCCGTCGTGCTTGATGCCCGGGCCGGGGCCCTGGCCGCGGCCGCCGTGGCGCTCTGGTTCAAGGCGCCGTTTTTGTTGGTGGTGCTGGTGGGGGCCCTGGCCGCGGCCGGGCTGAGGCTACTGGGCTGGCCCTGAGCCGTAGGGGTTCTGGCCCTGCGCGTTGGGGTCCTGCTGGCCGGGCTGCTGATCGGGATAGGCCTGGCCCGGGTAGGCTTGGCCGGGGTACGGCTGCTGGGCGTACGGCTGCGGCTCGGGATAGGCCTGGCCGGGGTAGGGCTGCTGGGGGTACGGCTGCGGCTGCCCCTGGTAGGCCTGGCCGTATTGCTGCGCGAACTGCTGGGCGTACTGCTTTTGGGCGGCGGAAACGTACTGCGGCCCCCTGTACGGGGTGTCGCCGTAGGAAAGAATGCTGGCGAAGACCACCGGGATGAACACCAGCCCCATGGTGAAGGCGGCATCCTTGCCAAACGCCTTGGCGATGTCATTCAGGATGACAATCTGCATGTAAATGTTGAAGTACGGGATGAACAGGAACCAGAAATGGGATTCCGGCCGACCCGCAATTTTGACCAGGATCCACTGGTTGTAGAACGGCACATAGGCCTTCCACTTCGCGTACCCGGCCTTGCTGAACACCCCGGCCCACATGATGCCGGCCACCACCAATGCCAGCACAATGATGAACAGGTAAAAGAACATCAAGGCCGCTATCAGGCCCATGGCTGCGGCCGGATCGACGCTGGAACTGCCGTAGGGGGCGGGGTTTGTGGCGCCAAGCACGGCGGCGAGGGAAGTGGCAAGCATAGTTGAACCTTATAGTGGGGCGCACCCGGCAACCAATGGGGAGGAGTCCCCTTCTGGTGAATAGTGGAAGAAGCAAAGACTCCCGGGGCAATAATGGGAGGGAAAGCACCAATTAAGAGGAGATTTCCATGATCGTGGCATTTTCAGTTGCACCCAGCGGCACCCCGTCCGGTGCGCCTGCGGGAACGGGCGACGACGCCTCCGTGCACACGGCCGTCGCGGCTGCCGTCAAGGTGGTCAGGGAATCGGGGCTGCCCAACCGCACCAGCTCCATGTTCACCGAAATCGAGGGCGACTGGGACCAGGTCATGAATGTCGTCAAGCGCGCCACCGAGGCCGCGGGCCGCTACGGCTCCCGTGTGTCACTTGTCCTGAAGGCAGACATCCGCCCGGGCCACACCGGCGAGCTGACGGGCAAGATTGACCGCCTCGAGGGAGCCCTGGGGACCCTCGGGCGCTAGGCTGGGGCCATGGTTGAGCATCAGCGCCAGCCCGGTTGGGCTGAGGTCGAAGAATACTTGTCCGCCACGCTCGTGCGGGGAGGCGGCGACATGGACGCCGTCATCTCCAGCATTGACCGCGCCGGCATGCCCCGGATCGAGGTGGCCCCCACCGCGGGAAAGCTGCTGATGCTGCTGGCCCGGATCCAGGGCGCACGGCGCGTGCTGGAGATCGGCACGCTGGCCGGCTTCAGCACCATTTGGCTGGCCCGCGGGCTTCCCGGCGACGGCCACATCACCACGTGCGAGTTCCTCCCCGAACACGCCGCCGTCGCCCGCGGCAACATTGACGCCGCCGGGTTTGGGGCCATGGTGGACATCCGCATTGGGCCCGCCCTGGACACCCTGCCCACCTTGGCGGGAGGGGAGCCCTATGACTTCGTGTTCATCGATGCGGACAAGGGCAACGACACCAACTATTTGCAGTGGGCGCTGAAGCTGACCCGCCCCGGCAGCGTGATCGTCATGGACAACGTGATTTGGGAGGGCACCATCCTGGACCCGGGGGATGATCTGGACGCCGCCGCCATCCGCGCTGCGCTGGACTTCATGGGGGCCAGCGATTCCCTCGAGGCCACTGCCATCCAGACCGCAGGCTCCAAGGGCTGGGACGGTTTCGCCATTGCGGTGGTGAAGTAGTTTTTGGCCTGTGCCGGCTCGGCTACGCTGGTCGGGTGACCATCAAGCTGCGCCCCGCCACCTCTGACGATGCCGAAGCGGTGATGCGCCTGCACCTGCAGTGCCATGAGGAGGCGTACGGCCGCCACCTGCCGCCGTCGTTCTTCGCCATGCGACGCGAGACGCTGCCTGGCCGCGTGGACAACTTGCGCCGGGGGATCGAGGCCGGGCATATTCCCATGCTGGCATACGACGGCGGCGGGCTGCTTGGGCTTGCGGCCGGCGGTCCCGCCCAGCACGCCGACGCGCCCGTTCCGGTGGAACTGTACATGCTGTACATCCTGCAGCGCGCCTACGGAAGCGGTGCCGGCCAGCTCCTGCTGGACGCTGCCATAGGACACGAGGCCGCTTTCCTGTGGGTGCTGGCCGACAATCCGCGCGCCCAGGCGTTCTACGCAAAGAATGGGTTTGCCCTTGACGGGGCCAGCGATGTTTTGGGCGACGACTGGCACAACTTGCCCGAGGTGCGCATGGTCCGCGCCGCGGTGGCGCCCTGATGGGACGCCAGAGGCCGCCCAGGAACGCCGTGGTTGAGCCGGACGCCGCCCTGTCCGGCCCCGTGGCCGGGCTGTACCCCACCGACACCGGCACGGCGGAGTTGATTGCCGACGGCGACAACCCGAATGGCTGGCTGCTCATGCTCAACGGCGTGCAGAGCTCCCATGTGGACCTGGCCGATCCCCTGCGCCTGGAATTCGAATACATGCGCTGGATCATGGCGCTGGTGGCGGACCGCTGGGCGCCGGACGCGCGCCTCCGGACGCTGAGCCTTGGCGGGGCTGCCTGCTCCATGCCCCGCTACCTGGTGGCTGCCTACCCGAATTCCCGCAATGTGGTGGTGGAAATTGACGGAAAGCTCGCCGCCCATGTCCGCGACTGGTTCGACCTTCCCCGCGCACCGCTGCTGAAAATCCGGGTGGGGGAGGCCCGGGAGGTCACGGAATCCCTGGCCCCTGCCAGCCGGGAGCTCATTATCCGGGACGTGTTTGCCGGGGCCAGGACTCCCCATGCGCTGATCACGGCCGAGTTCACGGAAGCGGCCCGCAAGGTGCTTATTCCCGGCGGCGTATATGTCGTGAACTGCGGCGACTCGCCCGCGCTGGCCACGGCCAGGCGGGAAGCGGCCACGATCGCCGCGGCGTTCGGGCACACCGCCATCATTGCCGATCCGCCCATGCTCAAGGGCCGGCGGTCGGGAAACATCATCATCGCCGGCAGCGATTTGCCCCTGGGCGACGGCCCCGGGTTGCCGCGCGCGCTGCTGGGGGGTGCCATGCCAGCCCAGCTGTGGGGCGACGCCAAGGTGCGCCAATTCGGCCAAAGCGCCCTGGTGCTCCACGACGCCGGTGCCTGAGAAAGCCAGCTAATCTGGGATTGGAGACGTCAGCGGCGGGCCCTGGGCCAGCGTTATGACCGGGCGCTGCGGAGCGTGGACAGAAAGGCGGCGGGAAATTAAATTGACAGACACAAGCAGGACCCCATCCAAGGTCCCGGCGGCGGACAATACGCTGCGCATCCTCAAGCTGCTCTCCTCCAAGCGGGGCCCGCTGGCGGCGTCCACCATCGCCACCACACTGGACCTGCCGCGCTCCAGCGTTTACCACTTGCTCGGCGTGATGGAGGCCAGCGGCTTTGTCATGCACCTGCATGAGGAGCAGCGCTACGGCCTGGGCATTGCAGCCTTTGAACTCAGCAGCGCCTATTCACGCCAGGAACCGCTGTCCCGGCTGGGCCGGCCCCTGCTCGAGGCCCTTGTTGACCGGATTGGCGAAAGCGCCCACCTGGCCGTGCTGCACGGGCGCGACGTCCTCTACATTGTGGAGGAGCGGGCGAAGCACCGCCCGTCCCTGGTGACCGACGTCGGCGTGCGGCTTCCCAGCCACCTCACCGCCAGCGGGCGCGCCATTTTGGCAGCGCTGCCCAAGTCGCAGGTCCGCGCGTTGTATCCGAATGCTGCGGCGTTTAGTTCGCGCACCGAGGTTCCGGACCCCATCGGCAAGTACTCCACGCTCTCCGCGCACCTGGACCAGGTCCGGCAACGCGGATACTCCACGGAAAACGGCGAAGTCACGGAGGGGTTCGGCTCCGTGGCGGCTGCTGTCACCGACCACCTTGGCTGGCCCGTGGCGGCCGTGGCCGTGACGTTCCTGGAGGCCAAGGTGCCGGCGTCGGAGTGGCCCGCGCTGGCCAGGCGGGTCACCAAGGTGGCGGGCGAGCTTTCGGTGCGGATTTACGGCCGCCCCGGCAGCTGACCGTCCCGCCGCCCGAGCCCGCGCGGCGAGTCCGAACCGGCGGCGAAAGGAAGTTCCATCCCCCACCCGATCCTCCCTCACTTTATGGCCGTTTCTCCCCGACGCTCCCTCATCTTTCGCGGTCTTTTTCGATACGCTCCATCACTTCCTTGCGAGGCGAGCGGCGGGCAAACAGCCGCCGCGAGAGTTGCGAGGGAGCGTCGCCGGAAACACCGCGAAACGTGAGGGACCGTCGCGGGAAAGACCGC
>NZ_JAJLOZ010000053.1:0-33981 GCF_025548615.1 Arthrobacter sp. A2-55
GGCGGTCCCGGCCACCCCGGCCACCCCGGCGGCCCCGCAGGGCCCGGCGGATCCGGCGGCCCCACCGGGCCCGGGCAGCAAGACCAGGGCGGCAGACGCAACGGACTCCGCGAATGGCTGGGCACCCCCGAAACGGGTCCCGCCCGCTGGGTGCTGGCCCTGGCCGTCTTTGCCGCCATCATGGCATCCTCCGCCGGCCTGCAAAATGTGCTCCTCGGCGGCAGCTGGGTGCCGCGCGCCATATTGGTGGTGGCCCTGACACTGCTGCTGCCGGCCATCGTCCGCCGCTGGCCCCGGCTTGCGGCCTTCGCCCCCGTGGCGGCGCTGGCCGGCTGGTTCATGGGCCTCACGCTGGCCTTCTTCCCCGGCACCGCCTACGTGGGCCTCATCCCGTCGCCGCAAACCATCAACGCCGCCGTGCAGCTCTCCTCCGACGCCGCGGCCACCATCCTGGTCAACAGCACCCCCGTCCCGGCCGACGACGGTATCACGTTCGTCATCTGCGCAGGCCTGGGCTTCGCGGCCCTGCTGGTGGACACCCTCGCCGTCACGCTTTCCATGCCGGCAGCCAGCGGGCTGGGCCTGGTGCTGATCCTGCTCCCGGCGTCCTTGACCACGCTGGACGGCATCGGCGTGGCAGGTCTGGCAGCGGCCGCCGCCGGCTATCTCCTCATCCTGGGCTGCTGCCGGTGGTACGCGCCGGACGGGAGGCTGCGCCCCGCCGCAAACCGCGGGCCCAGCGGGGCCCTGCGCCGGGCAGCCGCCCTGGGTGCCGCCGTCGTGCTTGTCATGGTGCTGCTTCCCGCGGTGATTCCAGGCTTCACGGAAGGTTCCTTCCCGCAGGGCGCGCGGGTGGGCGGGCCGGGGGACGTGTCCGGGCTGGATCCGATGATTTCGCTGGGGAATGACCTGCGGGCGCAGTCGGGCGCGGTGAACCTGACGTACAACACCTCCGCCACCGGTCCCGTCTACCTGCGCATGAGCACGCTGGAGGATTTCAGCGGCCGCAAGTGGAAGCCCACCGCCGTGCCGGACGGCCTGCGCACCGACCTGGGCCAGCTCACGCCCGCGCTGGGGCCCAATCCGGCGGTTCCCCACACGTCCACCAACACATGGATTGATGTGTCGAACCTGTCCAGTCCGTGGCTGCCCGCGCCCACCTTTGCCGCGGCCGTGAGCGATCTGACCGGGCGCTGGAACTGGAACCCGTCCACGCAGACCCTCAGCGCCCAGGATACGGATTCGGACGGGAAAACGTACGTGGTCCGCAGCGACATCCCGGACCTGACCCCGGCCCTGCTCGAAGCCGCCGCGCAGCCGCCCAGCAAGTCCCTGGACCCGATTTTCCTCAAGCTCCCGGGCAATGTCCCGTCCATCATCAAGGACACCGCGAACCAGCTTGAAAAGGGCCAAAACACCCCGTACGACCGTGCCATGGCCATCCAGGACTACCTGCGCTCGCCCCTGTTTACTTATAGCGAGAAGACGCCCGTGACGCAGGGGTACGACGGCGCCGGCATGAACGTCCTGGCCAAATTCCTGGAGGTCAAGGCCGGCTACTGCGTGCATTTTTCCGCCACCATGGCCGTGCTGGCGCGCGAGATGGGCATCCCGTCCCGGATTGTCGTGGGGTACGCGCCGGGCGCCTCCTCGGGCGACACCCTGGATGTGGGCGGTGTGCAGATGCAGGGCTACTACGTGACGGGCAAGGACGCGCACGCCTGGCCCGAGCTGTACTTTGAGGGGCTGGGCTGGGTGCCGTTTGAGCCCACGCCGTCCCGCGGCGACGTCCCCTCCTACGCGCAGGCCCCTTCCTCGCAGGGCTCGAACCTCGGTTCCAGCGACCTCCTCAACGGCGCCAATTCCCGGCCCACCGCGGGTGCCGATTCCACGGCCACCGCTTCGGCCACGGCTTCCCCATCCGCCGCGGCGGCCCCCGTGCCGGCCACCCCGGCGCCGGCCCGGGTGGGTTCGGCGTTTGCGGCGGTGCTGCTGGCCCTGCTGGCGCTGGCCTCCCCCGCGCTGACCCGCCTGCTGGTACGACGCCGGCGCCTGGCCCTGGTGCGCGGCGCCGGCTCGGGCAGGGGGCGAGGAGGTGACGGCGGCGGTGGCGGTAGCGGCGGCCGGGACACCGTGGGCGGGCCTCCTGGCGGCGGTGGCGCGGGCACGCATACTGCCCGTTCAGGCTCTCTGGCGACAGTTGCGCCCCCGGACCCGCGGGATGCGCCGGAGTTGCTGGCGTGGCGTGAGCTCAAGGCCAGCGCTGCAGACTTTGGCGCCCGCTTTGACCCGTCCCGGACGCCGTCGGTGCAGGCGGCCCAGGTGTCGGCCATGCTGGGCGCTGGCGATTCCAGCGATGTGAAATTGATCCTGGGCGCCTACGAAGCGTCCGTCTACGGGCCGCCGTCGGACGGGCACGCAGCCGGCCGCGACGACCTCGCGGATGCCCTGGAGCGGATCGGCGCCACCCTCGCAAGCCGGGCGGGCTGGGTGGCTAGGCTGCGCGCGGTGGTGCTGCCGCCGTCGCTCTTCACCCGCTGACCCGCCCCCGTCGAGATTCGAGATAACCACCTTAAAACCCGTTGAGGTTGGAGATAACCACGCCAAGGATCGGTGGTTATCTCCAACCTCAACGGAAGGGGGCTAGGCGGTGTGGGGGCTCGGGAAGCCGATGTACTGCGTGTACTGGTATTCCTCGATGCCCTCCAGGCTGCCTTCGCGTCCCAGGCCGGACTGCTTGACGCCGCCGAACGGTGCCGCGGCGTTGGAGATGACGCCGGCGTTCAGGCCCATCATGCCCGTTTCGATCCGGTTGGCCATGCGCAGGCCGCGGTTGTGGTCCTTGGTGAAGACGTAGGCGACCAGGCCGTATTCGGTGTCGTTGGCCAGCGCCACGGCCTCGTCCTCATTCTTGAACGTGACAATCGGGGCCACCGGGCCGAAGATTTCCTCGCTCAGGATGCGGGCGCCGGGCTCCACACCCTGCAGCACGGTGGGCTGGTAGAAGTAGCCGGGGCCGTCCACGGGCGCCCCGCCCACCACTGCGCGGGCACCGTCGGCGAGCGCGTCCGTGACCAGGGAGTGGACCTTGTCGCGGCTCTTGGCGTCGATCAGCGGACCCACCTTGGTGCTCGGCTCGGTGCCACGGCCGGTGGTCATGGCGCCCATCTTCGCGGCGAACTTCGTGGCAAATTCCTCGGCCACGGATTCGTGCACCAGGAAGCGGTTGGCGGCGGTGCAGGCTTCGCCCATGTTGCGCAGCTTGGCGGCCATGGCACCTTCGACGGCGGCGTCCAGGTCGGCGTCCTCGAACACCAGGAACGGTGCATTGCCGCCCAGTTCCATGGAGGTCCGCAGCACATTGGTGGAGGCGTCGGCCAGCAGGCGGCGGCCCACGGGGGTGGATCCGGTGAAGGAGAGCTTGCGCAGGCGCGTGTCCTGGATGAGCGGGCCCGTCACCGCGCCGGCAGTGGTGGTGGAAATGACGTTCAGGACACCCGCGGGCAGGCCGGCGTCGAGCATTACCTGGGCGAACAGCTGGGAGGTGAGCGGGGTCAGGTTGGCCGGCTTGAGGACCATGGTGCAGCCGGCGGCAATGGCGGGCGCGATCTTGCGGGTGGCCATGGCGAGCGGGAAGTTCCAGGGCGTAATCAGCAGGCACGGGCCCACCGGCTTCTTCTGGACCAAGATCTGCTGGGTGCCTTCGGGGTTGGAGGAGTAGCGGCCAAACGAGCGGGAGGTTTCCTCGGAGAACCAGCGCAGGAATTCGGCGCCGTACTTGACCTCGCCCATGGATTCGGCCAGCGGCTTGCCCATTTCCAGGGTCATCAGGAGTGCGAAGTCTTCGGCGCGGGCGATGACCATGTCAAAGGCGCGGCGCAGGATTTCGGCCCGGACTCGGGGGGCGGTGGCGGCCCATTCGTCCTGAACCGCGACGGCGGCGTCCAGGGCGGCGGCCCCGTCCTCGGGACCGGCGTCGGCCAGGGTCAGCAGCACTTTGCCGGTGGAGGGGTCCTCGACGTCGAACGTCTTGCCGGACGCGGCGGCACGCCACTCGCCATTGATCAGCAGGCCGGTGGGGACGCCCGCCAGCAGTGCGCTCTCCCGTTCGGTCAATTCGGCGGCAGCGGTCACGGTCATGATGACTCCTTGTGTGTCATTGGCAGGGCCCGGGCGGACAGCGCGGAACCGTGCGGCAGTGTGTGGTGCGTTACGTTCACGGTAGTTCTCCGCCGGCAAAAGTGTCTACGCATGCGCGCACTACTGAATGCTGGTTTCGCTGTGCACTTGAACAACGCGGCCCGCTCGAACACCGGAGCGCCGTTGGGGCCCAATGGTGCTCCACTCTTCAAGTGGCGCACCATTGGCGGCATAACCGTGCCCCGTTTCAAAGTGGCCGGCTGCCTACTTCCGGGAGGCGAGGACTGCGCTGTACAGTTCGCGCTTGCTGACGTGGACGTCGTGGGCAATGACAGCCACGGCCTCCTTCAGCCTCATGCCCTGGCCGATCAGTTCATTGACGGCAGCCACGTGGTCTTCCGGCGTGCCATGGTCCGCTGCCGGGGCGCCGGCCACCACGACGGCGATCTCCCCGCGGATGTCCGCAGCCTCGGCCCATTCCAGCAGGCCGGACAGGGGCTTGCGGATCACTTCCTCATACGTCTTGGTCAACTCCCGGCACACGGCGGCCGGGCGCGACGGGCCAAACGCGGTGTGCAGCGCGCGCAGCATGGGCTCCAAACGGTGCGGCGCCTCGAAGAACACCATGGTGCGCGGTTCCACGGCCAGTTCGTGCAGCCGCGACGCCCGCTCCCCCGACTTCCGCGGCAGGAACCCCTCAAAGCAGAACCTGTCAGTCGGCAGGCCGGACAGGGCCAGGGCCGTCAACACTGCGGACGGGCCGGGCGCCATGGTGACCCGCACCCCGGCGGCGACGGCGGCCTCCACCAGCCGGAAGCCCGGATCGGACACCGTGGGCATGCCGGCGTCGGACACCATGAGCAGCACCTTGCCCGCCTGGACCTGGGCCAGCAGCTCCGGCGTCTTCGCGGCCTCATTGTGTTCGTGGTAGCTGATGACGCGCCCGGACACCTGGACCCCCAGGGAAGTGGTCAGCCGATGCAGCCTGCGGGTGTCCTCCGCCGCGACAATGTCCGCCGATCCCAGCCAGGCAACCAGCCTGGCGGAGGCGTCCCCCGCATTGCCGATGGGCGTGGCCGCCAAAACAATGTAGCCCTGGCCCTCCGCGAGTCCGGGCAGGGTGGCGATGCCGGGGAGAGTGGTGGCGTCGTCGCCGCCGTCGTCCGCGTCCGCGCCGCCGTTCGCGTCCGCGTCGTCGTCGCCGTCGTCCGCGCCGTCGGCGCCGCCGGCAACACCCCCGGCAACGCCCCCGGCCGCGTCATCCCAGTCGCCGTCCGCCAAACCCTCAAGCTCCAAGTCATTCTCCATGACACCAGCGTAGTTGGCCGCGGCCGGACAGCAGCACTGGGTAGCATGGGCAGGGTGCACATCAACGCCCCCGAAGCCGGAGCCGAAGCCGAGGCAGCAGCGACAGCCGTGGCAAAACCAGGGCCCCGCTGGCTGCGCGACCCCTCGGCGGCGTTCACCCGCTCGGCCCTGGCCCGGCGGCTCATGGGCGCCTACCAAACCCCGCCCAGCCTGCGCCTCTGGTTCTGGCTGGCCCCGGCGCTGACGGCGGTGATCGGCGGCGTGCTGCGGTTTGTCCGGCTGGGCGATCCGCACGCGCTGGTGTTTGACGAGACCTATTACATCAAGGACGCGTACAGCTACCTCCAGAGCGGCTACGAGCGGAACTGGGCGGAGAAGGCGAACGACCTCTTCGTCAAGGGCAACTATTCCGGCCTCCAAACTTCGCCCGAGTACGTGGTGCACCCGCCCGTGGGCAAGTGGATGATCGCGTTCGGCATGTGGCTTTTCGGCCCGGACAGCTCCTTCGGGTGGCGGTTTTCGGCGGCGCTAATCGGCACGGTGTCCATCTTCCTGCTGGCCCTGATCGCGCAGAAAATGTTCCGCTCCACCCTGCTGGGCGCCGTCGCGGGCCTGCTGTTCGCCGTCGACGGCCACGCGATTGTCCAGTCGCGCACCTCGCTGCTGGACATTTTTGTCATGTTTTGGGCGCTGGTTGCGTTTGGTGCCGTCATCATGGACCGCGATGACGGACGACGCCGGCTGGCCGCCAGGCTTGCCTCCCTCGCCGCCCGCCGTGGCCAGGTGGGGCCGCGGGAGCTCCTGTACGGGCCGTGGCTGGGGTTCAGGTGGTGGCGCCTGGCGGCCGGAATCTCGCTGGGGCTGTGCATTGGCACGAAGTGGTCGGGGCTGTTTTTCCTGGCCGCGTTTGGCGTGATGAGCGTGGTCTGGGACATGAACGCGCGCCGGATTGCCGGGGTCAGGTACTGGATCACGGGCGCCATTCTCAAGGACGGCGCGGTGGCGTTTGTCAGCATGGTCCCGGTGGCGGCCGTGACGTACCTGGCCACGTGGACGGGCTGGTTCCTGTCCAAGGACGCCTACGACCGCAACTGGGCAGCCTCCAACCCGAGCCAGACGTGGGGCTGGATTCCGGCGTCGCTGCGGTCGCTGTGGCACTACCACTCCACCGCCTACGCCTTCCACACGGGCCTCTCCACCGACCACCCGTACAAGGCGAATGCGTGGTCGTGGCTGGTCATGGGCCGCCCCACGTCCTTTTATTCGCAGTACCCCGTCAAGGGCGAGGACGGCTGCACGGTGGACAAGTGCGCCGCCATGGTCACCAGCCTGGGCAACCCGCTGATCTGGTGGGGCGGCTCGCTGGCCGTGCTGTTCCTGCTGGGCGTGTGGATCTTCCGCCGCGACTGGCGCGCCGCCGCCATCCTGGTGGGCTTCGGCGCCGGCTTCCTCCCGTGGCTGCTCTACCCGGAACGCACCATCTTCTTCTTTTACGCCATCGCCTACGAGCCCTACATGATCCTGGGCGTCACCATGGTGCTGGGCCTGGTGCTGGGCCGGGCGGACAGCCCACCGTGGCGGAGGCAGCAGGGCGCCCTGTTCGCCGGCATTTTCCTGGTCCTCGCGGTGGGCCTCAGCGCCTACTTCTACCCCATCTGGGCCGCCGAGCTCATCCCCTACGACTACTGGCGCCAGCACATGTGGATGCCCAGCTGGATCTGACAAGCACGACGGCGGCGCCCCGGCCGGGCGCCCGGGTCACCTTGGGTGCGGCCCGGGTTATGCCGAGCCGTGCCCATTCACTAAGCTCAAGAAAGATCCCCCTTCTTCACTCCAACTCCCACATCGACTCCAGCGACAGGACCCACCATGCCAGGCACCGCCTCCTCCGTCCGCACGGATCCCGGCGGGGCCGCCGTCGAGCCTGCAACGGTGCAGGTGACAGCGCTGGGCGTGCCGATCGACGTCACGGGGCTGTCCGCCGAGGAAGCTGCGGGTTTCCGGGCGGCGTGGTCGCGCTGCCTGGCCCGCGGCACGGTGGCCGCCGGCACCGTGGCGCGCATTACCGGGAGCTTTGACCGCGCGGACGAGCACCTCACCTCCACCATCACGCTCACCGCCATCGACCAGCTGGCGGGCAGGCTCATGATGTTCCACGCGTGTGGCCTGGCCGATTCCACCGGCGCCACGGTGGCGTTCATTGCGCCGTCGGGCACGGGCAAAACAACGGTGGCGCGGACCCTCGGCACCGGCCTGGGCTACGTGAGCGACGAAACCATCGCCGTGGATGAGGAACTGCGGATCGTCCCCTACCCCAAACCGCTTTCCGTCAAGCAGCCCGAAGCCGGCCTGCCGAAACTGCAGCTGGGCCCGGACAGTTTCCCGCTGGGCCGCACGCCAGCGAAGCCGTTCCTGCGGGCCATCACGCTGCTTTCCAGGCACGACGGCGGCGGCCCCGTGGTGCTGGAAGCCGTCCCCCTGGTGGAAGCTGTCCTGGAACTGACGCCGCAGCTGTCCGCCCTGGCGAGCCTGGACCGCGGGCTGGTGCAGCTGTGCCGCATGATTGACGCGTGCGGCGGTGTGACGCGGATCCGCTATTCGGAGGCGGCCGGCATCCGCGAAGTGTTGCCTGAGCTGTCCGCCCCTTCCGGTGCCGGGACGGACCCATGGATGGCGCTGGAGCTGGAGCGTTCTGACACGGGCCTGCGGACAGGGGTACGGCGCGCGGCTGTGCGGGACGCGGTGGAGGTGGCCGGCGTCGTGCTGGTGCTGGTGAACACACAGGTCATGGAGCTGGGTCCGCTGGGCGGGATCATCTGGGAGCTGGCGGCCGGGTGGACCAGCCGCGATGAGGTTCTGGCGGGCGTGGTGGAGCGGATTGGCGGCCATCCGGACGCCGCGCAGCTGATTGGCGCCGCCCTGGACGAGCTGGTGGCCAAGGGCGTGCTGGAACAGGCCTGACGCTTGGCGGCAATTGCGGTTCCCGAATCCGCCCATGAATGTACATGTAACTCGTTTAAGTCGTGAATTTGCGATCAACCCGCGGGGAACCCGGAGGCGCTTGTCATCGGGTAGCCGTCAGCCGCAGGCCCAGCGTGGCGGCCTGGAACCTGGCCGGTGTCCCGCGCTGCCCCTCGCCGATTGCGGTGCCCTCGACGATTGCGGTGCCAACCCGCTGCTCAACCGGGCACGCGCGCCGACTGCGGGGCCCTCCCGCACCGACGGTGTATCTTCTCGGGGCGTTGGCGGGTTCGCCCCGCCGGCGTGAAATCGTCCGGGGGGGATCCGCCGTTCTCGCAGTTTGGCCCCGTCCTCACGACCACCAGCGAGGTACCCGCCCAGCGCTTTGGCAAGGCCGCACTTCCCGCTGGGGCAAAACTCATGCCGAGTTTGTCCCCCGGTGCACCCGGGGCCAAACTGGCATTGGGTTGTGCCCCACAGGAAAGTCCGCGAACGCCCCGGCAAGCTCGACGGCGGCGTCCCTCGCCGGCAAGCTCGACGGCGGCGTCCCTCGCCGGCGTCTTTCCTGTAGGCAACCAGCGCCCGAAACCCTAGTGAACCCCGCCGATCCGGTTCAGCGGCAGCACCGTGGCAAACGTCTTGCCGATGACCTCCCCCAGCGGCACCAGTTTCAGGCAGCCGTCCGCCGAGTCCTTGCCGCGGCAGGCGTAAACGGAGTCGTTGGAGTTGCCGCGGTGGTCGCCCATCACCAGCAGCTGTCCCTTGGGCACCGTGACGGGAGGGAAACAGCGGGCACTGCGCGCCGCCGACGTGCAGTCAAGGGTGGCGGAGAACGGCAGGTTCCCATAAATGTAGGGCTCGTTTTGGGGCACGCCGTTGACCACCACCAAGCCGCCGGCGCTGCAGCAGTCCACCACGTCGCCGGGGATGCCGATCACGCGCTTGACCAGGAAGTCGCCGTGCGAGGGGCCGATCCCCGTCACGTCGCCCACGTACTTCACCGCCTCCTTGAGCGGATTGGAGGAGGCGGGCTTGGGCTCGTGCCAGTCGGCGGTCGCGGAGAAAACCACCACGTCGCCGCGCGCCGGCACTCCCCCGGCATACGCGGCGCGGTTGACCAGGATCCGGTCCCCCACCTGCAGCGTGGTTTCCATGGACCCGGACGGCACCACGTACAGCTTCACGAAAAACGCCTGCACCAGCGCAATGACCACCACGGCGGCCAGCAGGTTCAGCACCAACGTCACTGCAAGGTTGTGCCGGAGACGGTACCAGAGGGACGGGGCAGACGGCTGCACTTCACGGGCCATGCGTGGCGGGATCCTTCGGCTGGTTTGGCGGAATTGCGCGGCTAAATGCAGCCGAAATTGGGGGTCCAAACCATTCTAGCAATCCGGATATGATCAATTGATGATTCGATTGCTGACCGTGTGCACCGGGAACATCTGCCGTTCCCCCTACGCCGAGCGGATGCTCCAAAAGGAATTCGACGCCCTCCACCCCGGCCTGTTCCAGGTGGCCAGCGCCGGCACCGCATCGATGGCCGGCGACGGCATGGAAGCAGAATCCGCCCAGCTGCTCGCGGCCCTGGGCGGCTCCAGCGAAGGCTTCATCTCCCGCCAGCTGACCCCCCAAATCCTGGCCGGCAGCGAGCTGGTGCTGGCCATGACCGTGGCCCACCGCGACGCCGTGATCCGCCTGAGCCCGCGCATGCTCAAGCGCGCCTATACCCTCATTGAGTTTGCGCGGATCCTTCGCACCCTTAAGTCCGACGCCGGCGCCCAGGTCCCGCTGGGAGGCTCGCCCGGGCAGGTGGAGGCACGGTGGGCTGCCATGCCGGGCCTGGCCGCCACGTTCCGGTCGTCGTCGCGCCCGTCTGCGGCCGGTGACGACGTTGTGGACCCCTACCTGCGCAGCTCCACGACCCACCAGCGGATGGTGGAGGAGATCATGCCCGCAGTGGAGGAGATTGTCGCGTTTGAGGCCTGGTGCAGCGGGAGCTGACTGCGGGACAGAGAGGAACAGGTGAACGCGATTCATGGAAGATTCGGGTTGGTTACGGGTTAGCGATGTCCGCAAGGAAGTCCACAAAGATATCTTTGCCGTGCTGTTGGAGCTGGAATCATCTGGTTGGAAGCTCCGTCGCGACGCCATGCGCTGCCCTGACCGGCACGAACTGATGCGGCACAGATGAAGAGGTGTTGTCAATTGACAACACCTCATCGACTGGGTAAATATGGGAGCATGAACATTGTGGACAAGATTGAAATTCGGCTACTCGTTGATGCGCTGTCGGAGTCTGAGGAGGACTTCCTTGCCGACGAACTTGATGCCCACATTGCCGTTCATGGTTCACAGACTTTTGCCACATTCCTGCTGACTGGGGAACTCCAAGAGTCGTGGCCTAATCTTCTGGCCGCGATGCAAGCACGTGGGATTTCCGCTCATTCGATGGTGCAGGATTTAGTGACCACAACGGAGATTGCCGACCGCCTGGGAGTGAGCCGCCAAGCTGTCAACAACTGGATTCGCGGCACCCGGAAGGCAGAAAAGACCTTCCCTGAACCGTCAGTAATTTCCGGGGTATCACTCTGGGACTGGGGCAAAGTTGCCACCTGGGCTCGATCCAATTCTGGGTATGCTGAAATGGTCCGCTACCCGTCACAGGACGAAATTGCCATCATCAATGGACGCTTGGCCGAAGAACGTTTGAGCCAATCTGGATGGATCACGGCGCGCATCGGACTGGACATGGACATTGAGTCTGGTCACATTCGAGTCGCTGTCAGGGATGACGACGTAACGCGACGGGACCATGCTGATCATGAAGATCCTTCCTATTTTGCGGTAACCGCATGAGTACCCCCAAAAGGCCCGCACTTAACAATGCAATCGAGATCGCCACGCACTCCACGCTGAAGGACATCGGATTTCTGGAAGAGTCCGCCCGGCACTTCGATGGTCACTTCGAAGAAGCGTCGCCGCCGTCGCTAAACCAGCAATTTTCCACTGAATTCAACCTCATGGTCCGCGCCGACGAGTCGACCCTGCACGCCCGTCTTTCTGTGCGGATCACGACTCAGAATGGTGAAGTCCGCTCGGAAGCTGTCGGTCAATGGGACTTCGACGACAAATACTCGGTCTCCGACGAAGCCGCCTTCGACTTTGGCAATAAGGTTTCCGTGTTCGCGCTCTTCCCTTATCTCCGTGAATCCGTTCACCTGCTATCTGCGCGAGTCCTACGAGAACCCCTGCTTCTACCAACCGTGCGTCAAGGCGAGATGAGTTTCGGCCGGAAGCCCACTCAAAGCACCGGCCTCGATTGATCCATAGGGCGACTGCACCGCTTAGCTCCTCTTAGCTGCTGAATCTTGCGCCGGACACGAACGCCAACAACAAAGGGACCCTCCCCGGAACATGAAGTCCGGGCAGGGTCCCTTTGCGAAAACGGTGAAGCAGGCCTACAGGTGGCGGGTCAAACGCCGGGGCACGGTTTCGTCGTCCACCGGGTGCAGCAGGCGTTCGAAGTCCTGTGCGGCACCAGTCAGCTGCGGCTCGTCAGCATCGGCGTAGTATTCCTTGACCGGCGTGGTCAGGGGCTCGGCAGGGGCGTGGTTGCGGCGCACCTTCTTGCCCTTGACACTCTTGGAACCAGCGGCAGCACCCGAGGCAGAGGCCTTGTCTTGGCGGTAGTAGTACGACTTTCCGTAGTACCCGTAGCCGGCAGCTTGTCCGCCCGAGGTGGGCACGCGGTTCAGCACGGCGCCGAGCAGCGGGGCGTTGACCTTGGCCAGGGTGCTGACAGCCTTCTCCAGCTCGTCGATGGTCGTCTTGCCGGCACCGGCCACCACAAGGGCGCCGTCCGTGGCGCGGGCCAGGATGGCGGCGTCCGTAACGGGCAGCAGCGGCGGGGCGTCGATAAGGACCACGGCCTCCTTGGCCAGCGCATCCAGCAGGCGCTTCATGGACTGCGAACCGAGCAGCTCGCTGGGGTTCGGGGGAATCCGGCCGGCGCCAAGCACAGCAAGAGCCGGCACGGGCCCGTAAACCTGCAGGACGTCGTCGAGCGTTGCCTGTCCGCTGAGGATGTCCGTCAGTCCGCCACCGCCGGCGAGGCCGAAGAACTCGGAAACCACGGGGCGGCGGAGGTCGCCGTCGATGAGGATGACCTTTTCGCCCGTGGCGGCAATGGTCACGGCCAGGTTCGCGGCAATGGTCGACTTGCCTTCGCTGGGGATGGAGCTGGTGATGACGATGACGCGCGGGGGGTTGTCCACGTTCATGTAGTGCAGGTTGGTGCGCAGTTCACGCAGGGCCTCGGAGAGTGCATAGCCCTCGGAGTTCGCGTGGTTGATCTGGCCGTTCTCCACCACGTGCTGGCCGTTGCGGAGGCGATCGTCCACGGGGATGGTGCCCACCACGGAGGTGCCGATGACGCGCTCCACCATTTCAATGGAGCGGATGCGGCGGTCCAGGTGGTTGCGGACCAGGGCGTAGGCCACGCCGATGATTAGGCCGGCCAGTGCGCCCAGGATCAGGGACAGCTTCTTGTTCGGCGAGGTGGGGAAGGTGGGCAGCGGGGCGTCGCCCAGCGCCACCACCTTGATGATGGAATCCGCCGCGGCGGGCTGGCCCTTGACAGGCGTGGTCGATTCAAGCACCTTCACCTGGTCGGCGAGCGCCACAACCCACGCGTTGGCCAGGCTCTGCGCCTCTTGGGCGGAGTCGGCGGTGGCCGTGATCTTGATCTGCGGGGTGTCCTTGGCGGACGTAACCGTGATCTGCTTGAGCAGCGCATCCGGCTTGACGTCCAGCTTCAGCGAGCTGATGACGGCATCCGCCACGGGGCGCGAGCTGGCGAAGCTGGCGTAGCTGGTGGCCTTCGACTTGGCCAGGTTGTCCCCCGCCAGTGCTGAGCCCATATTGTCCCCACCAGGGATTGAAACGTAGCCAACAGAATTGGATGAGTACGTTGGCGTCTGCGTAAAAATCCACCCAGCACTGCAAAGAATGCCGATAAGCGTTAGTGCAACGACCCCCATCCAGTGTTGCCGAAAAACGCGGACATAGTCCATCACATCGAGGGACTTTTCCGCGCTACCTAATTGCTCGTCTTCCAAAATTATCCAAACTTTGCGGTAAATGCGGTAACTGGTATCAGGGCGAGTCTAGCAGAATCCCACAATTCATCGGGGTAGCGTGGTGTCCATAACAAGCACCATTCTTTTGTAGCCCTTGACGTACCAGCGTTGCATGTGGGGCACTGCACAGGGGGCGCTCTTCCCAAGGCCTTAAAAGCCAGTGCGTTCCACCATTTCCAAGCACGACGCCGGTCCCTGCCTTGGGAGGGCCTGTGCCGTTTCGCGGTGTCCGGGAATCCGGTGGCCCGCCATATGCGTACTTTGAGGGTTTCCGTGCTTCGGTCCGGCCCTTTCACCGGGCCCCGGGCCTTTTCACCCTCCCCCGGGCCCCGAGTATGCAGCAATGGCGACTTAGAACCGGTCTAAGTCGCCATCGCTGCATACTCACCGCTGAGTCAGTGGCTCGGGGATGCCAATCCGACCCCCGCTGACCGCCGTGGCCGCCATATCTGTACTCTTGGAGCCCGCCTGGTCCTCAAACGCACCAGTGTCGATTCGAAAGTGCAGCTCCTGCGGGTTGACCGCCCTTCCAGGATTCCAAAGTGCAGCTCCTGCGGGCTACGCGCCGAAAAGGTCGCAGGAGCTGCACCGCCGATGATGGAGCCTGTCGAAATCCGGGTCTCGACGCTGCCCCTGGGTCTCGACGCGCTCGCAGAGCTCGCTGCTCGACCACCGGGTGTGGGTTCCCGGGTCTCGACGCGCTCGCAGAGCTCGCTGCTCGACCACCAGGGGCGTTGGGTTCCCGGGTCTCGACGCGGCTGCTCGACCACCGGAGTGTGGGTTCCCGGGTCTCGACGCGCTCGCAGAGCACGCTGCTCGACCACCGAACCACCGAAACCTACCCGACCACGGCCGTCCTGCGGCCCGGGCGGCGGGAGCGGGTCACTGCCTGGCGGCGGCCGGCCGTGGGCCACGTGAACGCCATGGTCAGCGACGCCACCACCAGCACAAACGCGCCGATGAAGATCCCGGAGTCCAGCCAGAATTCGCTAGGGAAGAGCCGGATCAGGGTGTCGTCCGTGTAGAACGTCCAGGTGCCGTTCGCGAAGAAGATGTGGTGGAAGTCCGTGAAGAACGTCTCCCAGCCCATGCCGGCCAGCACGCCCAGCGCAATAATGATCACCAGCGTCACGATCGACCCGGCAAACAGCCCCCGCCTGATGCCGCCCACGCTGCGCCGCGCCAGGTACACCATCGCAATGACCATGCCGATCGCCAGCACCAGGCCGATCACGAACGCCGTGGTGATGACAGTCTTCACGTCCGCCATGTGCGCCACTTCGCGGGCCAGGAACAGCTGGTTGTGCTGGGAGTTGACCAGGTCGCCCAGGTAGCGGGCGCCGGAGAGGTTCAGCAGGTAGTCCACGGTGTACGAGCCATACGTCATCCGGTCGTCCGTGCTGAAGCCAAAGGAGTCGGCCGGGAAGCCGGGGCGGTGGTACTCCACCCACAGGAAGTACGGAGTGGTGACCAGGCGGATGGCCAGCACCAGCAGCACCACGGGGTAAAACACGGCCAGCAGCACCTGGAACACGCGCGGCAGCACGGGCTTGGTCCTGGCCGCCTGCTCCAGGGCCACCCGCGTCTTCTCGAGCCGCTTGTCCGAATGCCGCACCTGCAGCGCGGCCGTGGGGGTCGCCGGGGACCCGGCGACGGAAACCTCGGGCAGCTTGGGCAGCCGCCGGGCCGGGCGCATGGGCTCCGGTTCGCTGCCGTCCGCGGGTTCGTCCAGCTTGATCCTGGCCTCGGGCTTTGCCGGCACCGAGGACGACGCCGTTCCACCGGCAGGTGCCGCACCTCCAGCAGGTGCGGGGGAAGCAGGGGCGCCGGGCGCCGCTCCGGCAGAAGGAGTAGCAGCAGGGGCAACGGCAGGCGCCGCGGGCACGCCAGCACCAGCAGAGGCGGGAGCACCAGAAGGAGCAGGAGCAGGAGCGGCAGCACCGGGAGCAGAGGCAGGAGCACCGCCAGCAGCAGAGGCAGCAGCACCAGCAGCGGGCGCGCCAGCCTTCGCCACGACAGGCATTTGCGAGGTGGGCTTTTCCGGGGTTGGGTTCTGTGTCACACCGTGAAGACTACCCGGGAGCAGCTTCCCGGGGCCGCTGCCACCCCGGCGCTTGGCCAAACTGACACCACTTTCACAGCAAACTCCACGGCAAAGGGAAAACCACGGCGAAGCCCTCCCAACCCAAGCCGTTCGGATGGCAAGGGTCAGGCGGAGATGGCGGCAGCCCCGGCGTCGTCCGCGGAAAGGTCACCCGTCTCCCCGGCCAGCCAGGCGCGTCGGCCAAGCACCAAGGTGTAGCTCCAGTACCCGGCCAGCACTAGGGCGCCGATGGTGATCTTGGCCCACACGGGCAGGGGGCTGGGGGTGACGAAGGCCTCGACCAGACCGGA
Source organism: Arthrobacter sp. A2-55 (assembly GCF_025548615.1). Classification (NCBI taxonomy): domain Bacteria; kingdom Bacillati; phylum Actinomycetota; class Actinomycetes; order Micrococcales; family Micrococcaceae; genus Arthrobacter; species Arthrobacter sp. A2-55. The sequence continues at coordinate 15,945 of NZ_JAJLOZ010000053.1, forward strand.
GACGAAGAGGACAAAGACCAGACCGATGGCGGTGGTCATGAGGGCGCGGCCTTCGCGGGCCAGGGAGTCGAGCCGGCTGCGGGGGCCGGGGCTCACCCAGGACCAGAAGATGCGCAGGCCCGCGGCGCCGGCGATGAAGATGCTGGTCAGTTCCATGAGGCCGTGGGGAAGGATGTAGCTGAAGAAGGTGTCGCCGCGGCCGTAGGCGAACATCACGCCGGCGGTCATGCCCACACCCTGGGCGTTCATGAACAGGGAGTACGGCACAAACACGCCCGTGATGCCCAGGGCCACGCATTGGGCGGCGATCCAGGCGTTGTTGGTCCACACGGAGCCGGCGAAGGAGGCGGCGGGGTTCTCGGAATAGTAGTCGACAAAGTCGTGGTTGACCAGCTGCTGGAGGCGGGAGTCTGAGCCCAGGGCGGCCATGACGCCCGGGTTGCCGGCGGTCCACACGCCGAAGAGCACGCCAACCACCACAAACACGGCGCCCACGGCCAGCGTGAGCCAGCGCAGGCGATAGAAGGCCACGGGCAGGGAGATCACGAAGAATCGGGCCACATCCACGAAGAAGTTGCTCTTGGCGCCGGTGAAGCGCGTCCGTGCGGTGGCCAAAATGGCGGAAAGCGAGGCGGAGAGGGCGCTTTCGGCGGCCACGGAGCGGATCAGGGAGAGCTGGGCGGAGACGCTTTGGTACAGCTCCAGGAGCTCGTCCGCCTCGGCGCCCGTGAGCCGGCGCTTGCGGGCAAGCACCTTCAGCCGCTCCCACTGCGGGCGGTGCACTGCGGTAAAGGCGTCCAGGTCCACAGGGCAAGCCTACGTGGTGCGCGCCGGTGCCCCCGCAGGACTCACCGGGCTCACTAGACTGGTGGCATGTCCGCGATTATCACCGGCGAGGCCGTAGTCCTGGAACTGCGGCCGGCCTCCTTTGCCGCGAGGTCGCTGGGCGCCGCGATCGACGTCCTGGTCACCATTGTGCTGGTGATCGGCGCCGTCTGGGCCTTCGCCACCATCCCGTTCATGATCGACGCCGCCGCAGCCAAGGCCATCTTCCTGGTGCTGCTGGTGGGGATCCTGGTGGGCGTGCCGGTGGCGGTGGAGACCATGACCCGGGGCAGGTCCCTGGGCAAGCTCGCCCTGGGCTTGAGGATAGTGAGGGACGACGGCGGCTCCATTCGGTTCCGCCACGCCCTGATCCGTGGTCTTTTGGGCGTCTTTGAGATTTACATGACCCTGGGCTCGGTGGCCTTTTTGGTCTCCCTTTTCAATGAGAAGTCGAAAAGGCTGGGCGACATGGTGGCCGGCACGTATGCCATCCGGGACCGGGCGCCCCAGCCGAAGCCGTTGCAGGTGTTTGTGGTGCCCGCACTGCAGCCGTGGGCGAAGCTGGCGGACATCGGCCGGCTGCCGGATTCGCTGGCTCGCCGGATTTCAATCTTCCTGCGCCAGGGTACGCAGATGTCGCCGGAGTCGAGGTTCGCCATGGCCGCGTCGCTTGCGGAGGAGGCCAGCCCGCACGTGGCGCCGCTGCCCCCGGCCGGCACTCCCCCGGAAGTGTTCCTGTCCGCGTTGATTTCGGAGCGGCGGGACAGGGAATTTGCCCGGCTTTCCGCTGCGGCGGTGCAGGCGGACAAGGTGCGTTTGAGGTTGGCTGCGCATGGGGTTGGCGGGCATTCTGGGGCGTTTTCTGCAGACCCGTCCAGTACCCCCGGCAACACTCGATTGGGCGGCTGAGAAAAATCGAGTGGTCACCACTCTGTTACCTGCCTGGGCACAGGCGTTTAGTTGATATACCGGGTCATCTGAGGGCTGACCATACCACCGCGCGGGGGACGTGCCGACGAAAGGACGCTGCCTCCAACTAAGCGCCAGGGTGCCCATTTTTCGCGGCCCTCCCCCACCATTCTCATGCCGGCTTTGACGCCACATCCCTGCAAAACACGCATTTTTGGAAGGGTCTCTCCTGGGCGCCCAAAAGCGGCCTGAAATGGTAACGGAATGGTTACAACCGCAGGCAAGTAGTCCACGTGCTGAGTGGTTGTTTTCTGACGCCTACACTCGCTATGCGAGTGGGAAAGCGGTCTCCCCCTTATTTCATAAGGGTCCGTACGCGGGGAAACCGTGTCCAAAAAGTAGAGTGCTGACCACTCTAGAGAGTGCCGCCTGGCTGGCGTTTAGTTGTTGTCAGCCGGGGGAAGTTTTACCGGGCGCCACACCGAGGTTCACAAGTTGGCTTACATCTTTCTCTCAGGCCAAAACTGGGTATTTCGGATCCTGAATCACCTTTTATGAAAGTGGGAAAAACAAATGTTGAAGATGTATGTAACCCTTCAGTCAATGTTCATCGCCGGCGTGGACCGCGTCCGGGAAGTCCGAGAGGGCGAGCGCGGAGCAACCGCCGTTGAGTACGGCATCATGGTCGCCCTGATCGCCGCCGTCATCATCGGGGTCGTTGCTACCTTGGGGACCCAGATCCTTGGTGCATTCACGAGGGTCGTCACTCAGCTCACTACCTCCGGCTTCTAGGACTAACGGCCACAGCAATTTGAAGTTCAAAAGGGGGCGGTCCCAAGAAGACCAGGGACCGCCCCCACCGCTTTTCACCAGTACCAACATTCCAGCTGGGAGGGATGGCCATGAAGCACAAGAAATCGGAACGCGGAGCTGCTGCGGTAGAATTCGCATTCATCCTACCCGTTCTTCTCCTGCTAGTTATGGGAATCATAGAGTTTGGGTACCTTTTCAACCAGCAAATTTCCGCGAGCAACGCCGCTCGGGCAGGCGCGCGATACGCAGCCGTTCACTATTCAGATTCCGGCTTCTCTGCGACCGCCGTGCAAAATGCGGCTAAAAGCGCGGCGCCATCACTTAATATGACCACCCCGGTGATCCCCACCTACAGCTCAGGCAGCGCCTGCGCACCAGGTGTCGTAGTTACCGTAAAGATCTCAGCCGTCCAATCGACAGCTAATCGTGGTTGGTTAATAGGATTCATTCCAGGTAACGCTCCAAAGATCACTGGAATCGGAGTAATGCAATGTGGCGGATAAATCGTTCCCACAAACGGGACAGTCGAGACAATGAGCGCGGTGCAACTGCCGTAGTAACTGCCATCTTAATGGTCGTGTTGCTCGGATTCGCTGCCATCTCCGTCGACGTTGGCATGATGTATGCCGAAAAAGCTCAGCTTCAGAACGGTGCCGATTCAGCCGCACTTGCCATTGCGTATGACTGCGCAAAGTCCACGACTTCCGCTGGATGTGCCGCACCCACACCCGTTGCCACCGCCATGGCAAATGCTAACGCCAATGACCACATGGCAAACACGAATGGGGTGAATATTGACTTCACCAAACGGACCGTCACAGTCAACGTTTCAAGCAAGAGCACAGCGAATCCTAATGCTATTCAACTGGCATTCGCCAACGTCTTCGGAATTAGCAGCGCCAATGTTCCGGCTACGGCAACGGCCATCTGGCCAGCAACCGACACACTATCTACCATTCCGTGGACAATAGGGAACTGCGAATTCATGGCAAGCCTGACAGCAGCGCAAAAGTCTTCCTTTGCTGCAACCGGGAATTTCACTGTGGATCCGGCCAAGACACCGATATACCTTCGGTCGGACCAAACTGCCTCCTACCCTGGATGTGATTCTGGCGCAGGATATGCGGCTGGGGGATTCGGTTGGATTCAGCCTCAAGCATCTGAATGCATGTCCATTCCTACCAGTCCGCCATACATCGTGGATGGCTGGGTTGGCAATGCATCTCAAAAGGTACTTACCTGGCCAAGTTGCAGTGGCCTACTAGATAGTCTGTTGAATAAAGACGCCTATATTCCGATATTTTCAACATCGACGAGCAGCGGTATTAACGCGACTTACACGTTAACTGGGTTTGCAATATTCCATGTAACCGGTTGGCACTTCCAACCTCCAAATCATGACGGGGTCAACCCGCCAGCGTGTTTGCCGACAGGCAACAACTGCCGTGGGTTCTTTGGCTACTTTGTCGGATTCGTCAGCATTCATGACTACATAGCGTTGCATCCATTGCCGTCGGACAAAACGGTAAGACTCATCCAATAATTTAGGAGTTTGAAGTGAAAACACGCCTTCTGGGGGGCGTATTAGCGCTGGTGCTAGCCATCGTGGGTGCTGTCCTCCTCTCCACATACGTTCAAGCGGCTGACAGCCGCGCGCAGGCAGGCTTGGACCCAGTTGAAGTGCTGGTCATCCAGCAGCCAGTTGCAGCCGGGACGACCATTGACCAATTGAAGTCACTCGTCAAGCTTCAATCACTTCCGAAAAGCGCCACCGTAGCGGATTCGGTCAAGGACCTGTCTGGTTTCTCCGGTAAAGTCACCGCGGTAGCTCTTGTCCCTGGCGAGCAGCTTCTTTCATCGCGTTTGGTCAATCCGCAAAGTTTGGCGATTCCGAACCAAGCCGCAGTTCCCAAGGGGATGGAAGAGATAACACTAAAGCTGGATCCGGAACGCGTCGTTGGGGGAGTCCTTAAGGCCGGCGACATCGTGGGCGTTTTTATCTCCTACTCCACTGGCGCAGGACCCAAGAATGAACCGTTTCCCGCGACCAAGCTGCAATTTCACAAAGTGTTGGTTACCCGGGTGGGCACTGGAATTGGAACTTCTTCGCAATCCAATGGCGCCACTCAGCAAGCCCAGGCGCCCAGTTCAAGCAACCAGGTGCTGATTACCCTCGCACAAACCGGTGCGGATGCTACGAAGACGGTGCATGCTGCCGAGTTCGGAAAGATATACCTGTCTAAGGAAAATGCAGACACGGCCACCAACAACGGTGACACACTCTTTATGGACGGGGTGCTGAAATGAGCCGCTTCGTCATCATCACTACTTCAAGCGACTTTGAGCAGCGTGTCCGTCGGGCAGTGGCAGACGGCCTCCATGGAAGCGTTCAACGACTGCCTGAATCGGCAATCAACAGCGCGCCACATGACATCATGCATCACGACCCAGCAGAACCGCCAGAGGTGATCCTTCTTGGCCCTGGCGTCTCCACGGATGAAGCGCTCAAGCTCGCGACCGTCCTGGATCTTCAGTTCCCTGAGGTAAGTGTGATTCTTGCTTCCGACAGCACCCCGGACCTGGTGTTGTCGGCCATGCGATCCGGTATCCGCGACATCATCAGTCCAGATTCGGACGTCCCGGCCCTGCGCATAATGCTGGAGCGTGCGTGCCTGTCCTCCGCCGGTCGACGTCGTGGTCTGTCCGTCCAAGTCAACCCAGAGCAGGAGACTGGACGAATTATTGCCGTCATGTCGCCCAAGGGCGGAGTCGGCAAAACCACCGTCGCAACCAACCTGGCCATAGGCCTGGGCAAAGTGGCCCCCATGGGCGTGGTCATAGTCGATCTCGATGTCCAGTTCGGGGATGTCGCCTCGGCCTTGTCGCTGGATCCGGAACACACACTCGTGGACGCCGTCACGGGGGCTGCAGCCCACGATGCAATGGTCCTCAAGGCCTTCCTTACAGTACATTCCGGCGGCGTCTACGCACTGTGTTCACCGACAAATCCCAATGAAGCCGACTTGGTCACTGCCGAGCACGTCAGCCATCTGATTGCGCAACTGGCCACAGAGTTCAAATACGTCGTCGTGGATACGGCACCGGGGCTTGGCGAGCTGGCCTTGGCAACACTTGAGCAGGCGACGGATGCGGTGTGGGTTGTCGGGATGGACATTCCGAGCATCAAGGGACTGCGCAACAGTCTCGGTGTGCTCGAGGAGTTGGGCTTGGTTCCCCAGGGGCGACACGTCGTACTTAACTTTGCCAACCGTCATGCCGGTCTCAACGTCCAGGACATCGAGGCCACCATCCGGATCCCCGTGGACGTCGTCATCCCCCTCTCACCGGCCATACCATTTGCCACTAACAAAGGCGTCCCACTTCTCCAGGACGGCCCACGAAGCTCAGCAACCAAGAACTTGCGCAAATTAGTGGAACGCTTCGATCCAGATCGGGGATCCCAAATTCGGAAGAAGCTTCACAGGAGGGTGGTGGTGTCATGAATCTCACAGAACGACTCAATGTAGCCCGGGGTCTTGGCCCAATTAACGAAGCGAACACACCCGCAATCCACAGTGTTCCCACGCATGCTGAGCATGATCCTCTGGATTCCCGTCCCTCGGGTGGAGGCGGCGGGGCGCTGGCGGGGCTAAAGCAACGCGCTGGTGAAGCACTCTTCGAGCGCATGGGCAGTAGGCTTACCGACTCAAATCTCTCCGAAGAAGATCTGCGAAAGACTGCTCGGGAAGAACTCAGCCAAGTCATTGATGAAGAGCAGGTGCCACTGACTCCGGAGGAACGCCGCCGGCTGATCCGGGAAATCGGCGACGACGTACTCGGCTACGGGCCCCTCCAACGGTTCCTCGATGACGACACCGTCACAGAAATCATGGTGAACAACCCGAATCAAATCTATATTGAGCGGGGCGGGCAGATCATCCTCGCCGACGCACGATTCGCCACCGAAACGCACCTTCGCCGCGTAATCGAACGCATCGTATCGAAGGTCGGCCGCCGCATTGATGAATCGTCCCCCATGGTGGACGCCAGGCTCGAGGACGGCTCCCGCGTAAACGCCATTATTCCCCCACTCGCCGTAAGCGGGCCTTCACTCACGATTCGCAAGTTCAGCCGGGTGCCGTTAACCGTGCAAAATCTCGCGGACTTCGGAACTCTCACACCCGACATGGCCATACTTTTGGATGCTTGTGTTCGAGCGCGCCTCAACATCTTGGTAACTGGCGGAACTGGCACCGGTAAGACGACACTCCTGAATGTCCTGTCTGGATTTCTTCCTCCCGAAGACCGCATCGTCACCATTGAGGACGCCGTTGAGCTGCAACTCCAGCAACAACATGTGGTTCGGCTAGAAAGCCGGCCGGCAAATATCGAAGGCCGAGGCGAGGTGTCAATTCGGGACTTACTCCGGAACTCCCTCCGCATGCGTCCGGACCGGATTGTTGTCGGCGAGGTTCGCGGTGGTGAGGCATTGGACATGCTGCAGGCAATGAACACCGGCCACGACGGCTCACTTTCAACAGTCCACGCCAATTCACCCCGTGATGCCGTTTCCCGGTTGGAAACGCTTGTCCTGATGGCAGGGATGGATCTTCCGCTACGTGCTGTCAGGGAGCAGATCGCTTCCGCTGTAAACGTTATTGTGCACTTGACACGGTTGAGGGATGGAACCCGACGGGTAACCCACATCACAGAAGTCCAAGGCATGGAAGGTGACATTGTCACGCTGCAAGACGCCTTCGTTTTTGACTACTCAGCAGGCGTGGATTCCAACGGGAGATTTCTGGGGAGGCCGATACCCACAGGTATTCGGCCAAGATTTGTCGACCACTTTGCAGAAGTTGGGATCAAGGTTCCTGCCCACATCTTTGGCAGTGCCACCCAAGAGAAGGGTAGGCGGTAACCATGCCTTTCGTCGTTTCCGCCCTCGGCATCATCCTCTGCGCGGCCGCCGCTCTTATTCTCCTGTTTGTAGTGTTCAAGCCAAGCCGATCAGCACTGCCGGTCGAACGGCGCCGGCCCTTTGGGGATACCAACAAGTCGGCGTTGAGCAGTTTCACGGACTCGACCGTGGCTGTCTTGGACAGAACCATTGGAGGCGGGCCTTATAGTCGGCAACGCCTGGAAGACGCGGGCCTGAAGACTCCACCATCCAATTTTCTCATTATGGTGACTGCAGTTGCCGCCGTCATGGCCCTCATCGGTGTTGCCCTCAACGGTGTTGGTCTCGCGACACTGCTCGCACTCGCCACACCGTTCCTGGCATGGCTTGCCTTGTCCTTTCTTGCTGACCGGCGGCGGGCCAAATTCGATACCCAACTCAGTGACAACTTGTTACTGATCACTGGTGGACTGCGTGCCGGGCATGGCATTTTGGCTGCCATAGATGCAGCCGCGAAGGAAGCTCCAATTCCCTCTTCCGAGGAATTTGCACGAATTGTCAACGAGGTCAGAATCGGCCGGGATATGGAGAGCTCGCTAGTCGACACAGCGACTCGCATGAAAAGCGATGACTTCTCATGGATCAGCCAAGCAATACAAATCAACCGTGAGGTGGGCGGTGACCTGGCCGAAGTCCTTGATCATGTTGGTGAAACCATCCGAGAACGAGGAGACATCAAGGCCCAGGTGAGGGCACTGAGCGCGGAAGGCCGCTTGTCAGCGATCATACTCATCGCCCTACCCTTTGGCATGGCCCTCATGTTGATGGTGGTCAACCCCACCTACTTGGGCACCCTTTTCACTCACATTTTGGGGTGGATAATGCTTGGAGTAGGAGCTGTCATGATGGTCATCGGCACCTTGTGGATGCGCAAAATAATTCAAATCAAGTTCTGAGATGGTGAGATTGAAATGACTTTTCTTCCCTGGGTATTTATCTTGGTCATTGTGCTTCCCATTGCCTACCTGGTCTGGTCATTCGTCAGTGTGGACTCCAAGTCGCTGCTCATTATTCGAAACAACCTTGGACGCAGCAGCGCCCCCGGACAATCGGCGCCAGCCTTCAGCGATCGCAGCTGGCAGTCGCTTGCCCAAAGAATTACCCCGGCCGGCTACATTGCAAAACTAGACACATTGCTCGCCAGAGCCGGTCGCCCGGCAAACTTGCCACTGACCCGGCTACTGATGGCAAAACCTTTGCTTGCATTATCAGCCGCAACCGTTAGTCTCCTGCTGATAGCTGCCAAACCTGGACCACAACTGCTTTTGTTAGGAATATTCTTCACTGCCTTCTGCTACTTCATCCCTGATCTCATGGTGATGAGCAAGGGGCAGGAACGGCAGAAGGCAATGCAACTTGAGCTTCCTGACACCTTGGACCAGATGTTGATCGCTGTTGAGGCCGGGTTGGGTTTCGAAAGTGCAATGGCACGGGCAGCAGCTAACGGCAAGGGTCCCATGGCCGAGGAACTGACACGAACCCTGCAAGACATGCAGATGGGCAGGCCCCGGCGGGAGTCCTATCAGGCTCTCGCCGATCGCACTACGGTGCCAGAACTCAAGAGCTTTGTCCGTGCCGTGGTCCAGGCCGACATCTACGGCATCAGCATTGGCAAGGTGCTTCGGACCCAGGCCAGGCAGTTACGTGTGGGCCGTAGGCAGAGAGCTGAGGAAAAGGCCATGAAGCTGCCGGTTCTAGTACTCTTCCCGCTGCTATTGTTCATCTTCCCCACGTTGTTCATCATCATCTTGGGGCCCGCAGTTATCAACATTATGGGGATTTTCATGCCTGGTGGAGCGCTCGGCGGTCACTGACAAACGCCGCGGTTTCGGGACAACACAAGTCGGGGTTATCACGGCTACCCAAACACCAGCATCCCCAGCGCACCCACCAGCATGAACGGCCCGAAGGGGATCTGCGTCTTGCCGTTGCCGCGGCGCAGGGCCATGAGTGCTAGGCCCCACACGGCGGCCAGCACGAACGCCAGGAAGGTCCCCCACAGCACTGCCGACCAGCCGACGAACCCCAGGTACAGCCCCAGGACGAAGGCCAGCTTCACGTCGCCGTAGCCCATGCCGGCAGGGTACACGAGCCGCAGCACCACGTACACGGCCCAGAGGACCACTCCCCCGAGGACGGTACGCATGGCCGCGCCGCCGTCAAGCATGAACAGGCTGGCCGAAAGCAGCAGCACGCCGGCAATGCCAGCGGAAGGGAACACGATCCGATTGGGCAGCAGCTGGTGCTGGATGTCGATCACGGTGAGCCTGGCGGCCATGACCAGGTAGTACAGCCCGGCCAGCAGCACCAGCCAGAACGCCACCGGGGAGTGGCCCCACAACCGCGAAAGTTCAGTGATCATAGGGCTGAGCCTACGTCATGGACTCCGCGGTCCGGGGGAACGTTACCGGTGTGCGTACTGGTTGAAGGGGATGTTCCAGTCGCCGAAGCCGTCGGTGGGGGCGATGGTTTCATTGGGGCTGCCCACCACCTTGACGAGGTCGCCGGTGGTCATGTTGTTGAACACCCAGCCGGCGCCTTCGTGCGACATGCCGATGCAGCCGTGGGAGATGTTGCCGGTGCCCAGGTAGGACAGCGCGTTGTCCGTGGCCTGGTGGATGAACTCGCCGCTGGGCGTGAGGCGGGTGGCGTACTGGACGTCCACCTTGCCGTAGTCCGCCGGGTCGCCGGGCTTGAGGCCGATGGTGGAGGCCACGAAGGTTGCGTAGCGCTGCTTGTCCGCCAGGATGACGAGGTAGCCGGAGGCGGAGGGGAAGCGCTCGTCGCCCATGGTCACCGGGTACTGCTTGACCAGCGCGCCGTTGATGTAGATGCTGGCCTGGTGGTTGACGGCGTCCGCCACCATCTCCACCTTGTTGCCGATCTGGACCACGTTGGTCTTGTTGAAGTTGCCGATCTGGCCGTTGCCGAAGTCAACGCCAAACAGCGTCATGTCCACCTTGATGGTGCTGTTGGCGGCCCAGAAGTCCGCGGCACGGTAACGCAGCAGGGTGTCCGAGTACCAGCGGAAGGCGCCCTTCTGGCCGGAGGAGGCGGTGATGGAGATGGCCTTCTCCACGGCTTCCTTGTTGGTGACCGGCTCGCTGAAGGTGAACTGGATGGGCTGGGCGACTCCCACCTTGGACCCGCCCTGCGGGAACATGACCAGGTCTGCCTCGTTCGACGGCGGCACCGTGGTGAAGGTGCTCACCGTGGTGGTCATTTTGCCGTCGGCGTCCTTGGTGGTGACGTCGAAGGTGTAGTTGGTGTTGAAGTTCAGGGGCGCGGTGCTGGTCCACTTGGTGCCACCGGCTGTTAATTCGCCGTCCGTGGTGGCGCCGGTGTCCGTTTCCTTCAGGATGGCGCTGTAGACGGTGCCGTTCTGCGCCGTTGCCGAGACGGGCTCCGCCGGGTTGTAGAACGTGGCGCCGGTCTTGGGCGACACGGCGAGGCTGACTGGGGGTGCCGTGGGTGTTGGGGTGGCGCTTGGCGTTGCCGTGGGTTGCTGCTGCGTGGGCGCGGCCTGGTTCTTGGCGGCCGCCGTGGGCATCCAGTCCTTGGCGGTGGCAGCACCGACGCCGCCGCCCGCAATAGCCAGCGCAATGACGGCGACCAAAGTGACCTTCAAGGCCCTGCGAGGCTTCTTGGGCTGGTCCAGACTAGGCATGCATGCTCCCAATTCGGTGGAGTAATTCCACGGTGACGGCGCGTGTCAGGCACGGCTTAGTCCACAATTTTACGGCATGCCCTGCGCGGTCCGTGTCAGGATGCCGCAACGACACCGTCACGGTTGGGTAAAGGGGTTGGATTGCCTTGTATGCTGCGTGGCCTATCGACCTGTCGCTCCCTTGACTAGGATCAGCATCATGAACGACTTGTTGCTACCAATTCAGAGTTCACCGGCATCGCAATGAGACGGGTTTCGCGCGAAGAAGCCGCCCGCGCCACCACGCCTCCCGGTCCGTATGAATGGGATGACTATAGATGTGAGCACGGCGTCAATCAGCTTGATGACGAAATCGATGAAATCGTCGCAGACCCAACCCTGACGATGTATGAGGTTGAACTTCGACTGGCCGAAGTGGGCGCTTTGGTTGATAGGGCCGAGCACGGTGAGCTCTCACCGCTCAAAGAGCATAAACCTGTGAATGTGGACCCAGAGATTTGGGAAATTCGTTTCACGTTCGGCAGCCAACCGTTCAGGATCTACTACGCCGAGCCTCAAGATTTTCCGAAACTCCTGTTGGGGCTCAAGGCACACTTCAAAGATGTCACCGGCTCAGAAGCCCAGATCAGGATGCGCCAAAACCAGCAAATGTCGAAGGCAGCAAATCGTTACCACGCTGGAAGAACCCGCGAATGGCTGGGCGATCCCAGACTGGTAGGCCACAGCTGTCACGCAAAATGTGTTGACCCCTGATAGCCGTGATTATAGACTTGAATCTATGAGCGATATGACTGAAAGGCTGAAGGCTCGACACGGGATTGACCCCGAGTCTCGCTCCATGCAGCGGGCCGAGCTGCTGGCGTCGAACGACTTGGAATTCGTGGCAAGTTTGATCATGCTAAGAAAAGCGCAAAACATCACCCAACAAGACGTCGCCGATCGACTGGGCATATCTCAGGCGACGGTGGCTGCCTTCGAACATCCAGGCAATGACCCCAAATTGTCGACTATCCGCAGGTATGCCCACGCCGTAGGTGCATTGGTCACGCATCGCGTCGCCTTGGATGTGTACCAAGATCTGAGCGATTGGAATGCGGCTGAGAACCGCCGTCTAACTAGCGACAATTTTACCGGCCAGACCGCAGCATTCTCCTTTGCCCCTGGAGGCCGCGTTGCGCTTTCTAACGAGATTGAAGGGCTGATTGCCCGCAAAAACGATACAATATCGTTCAATTCGAGCCCTGTGCGCTGAAGCTGCGATTACCGGCGCCAGGAAGGGTTTTACAAAGAGGGCAGCGCCAAGCCGCTTATCAATTTGGTGCAGAAACATCACACGGATCTGCGATCAGGCTTGGCCAGCACCTCGACCGCCGACGCCCCGCTGGCGGCCGGCTTGTCGCCGACGGCGGCCCGCCACTGAGTGCGCCTTCTTCATTCTTTGGAGTGCACTGTGTGGATCCTCATCATCCGGTGCACCAAGGGAGGCAAGCGCCGCATATTGCTCCACCTTGCGGATCTCCTTAAATGCAAGAATGTCTTCAAGCTTGACCCGTCGATGCGTCCCGGGCTTCTCGAACGGAATTCGACCTGCGTCAAGAAAACGGACCAGCGTTGGTCGAGTCACCCCCAGGAGTTCTGCCGCTTGCTGCGTTGTCAGGGTATTTGAACGCGGCGTGACCGTCACAGCCATGCCGTGACACATGGCATCCGCAGCCTTGACCAAGACCTCAAAGATTTCGGATGGAATCTCAACCCGATCAGCCGCCTCGGCCCCCGAGAGAACGAACAGCGGACCACGGCGGGATGTGTTTGCCTCGGCATGGGCCTCAGGGCTCCGGACGTGGTGAGGTAATTGCTGTGGGTTGTTAGGCGTGGTTCTTGATTTTGTAGCGGAGTGTCAGGTTGGTGCCTGGGTAGCGGGTTTTGGTGGCTGTGAGGTGGTCGCAGAGCTCCTTGATGGCTGCTGTTTTGGCAGGGGTGGGTAGCGGATCGAGGGTGATCGTCAGGTGGCCGGGCTGGCTGGTGTCGATGTCGCCGGTCTGGTTGAAGGCCTGGCGCGCGAGGGCGTGGGCTTCCTGTCCGGCCCGCCTGTATCCGGTGTTGGTGCGGATCTCCCTCGCTATGGTCATCGCGGTGTTGTAGGCGGCCATGCGGATGCCGTGGTGGATCAGTTTCACCTCGGTGTCCAGGACTTGCTGGCCGGGGTTCAGCTCGCCGAGGCGCAGCTTCGCAGGGATCTTCTTGTGGTTCTTCTCAGCAGCGACCAGCACGTTTTCTGCGTCCCATACCGGTGCCATGACGTGGTTGTGCATGGCACTGGTGACCATGATTTCACCGGCGCCCTCGTCCGGGGTTTTCAACGCCAGCAGGTTCGCATCGGCCACGGCGGCGGCTTCCGCATGCCGGGCACGGGCCGCGACAACGAGCTGGTAGGCCTTGGCCTTCGCCGGGTTCTTCACCATCCTGTCCACATCATCACCGGTGCTGGCATAGCTGTCGTGGGAATCGAGGTCGAAGTGCATGCGGGCGTAGCGGAACTGGTTTTCCTGCCGCCACCGCGACCCCATCCGGTACACCACCTCCCCGGCACTCATGTCCGTCTCGGTGGTGAGGATGTGGATTTGCCGTGTGCCGCCACCGGTCGCGGCGACGATGCGGCTGAGCTGCCGAATCGGAAAGACTTCCCCGGTCGTCTTCGTCGCGGCCAGGGGCAGGTCAACGACCGTGTCAGCAACCGACCACTTCCGCTCCTCCCCGTGCCCGTCAGTGTGGGAGACCTCTTTGAAGAGATCCACCTTGATGTCTTTGCTGGCGCCTTTGCGCCAGGTCAGCACGTCGAAACCTCGTTCTGCCATGTGTTTGAACAGGTCCGGCGACCAGCCGCCCCTATCGAAACCGACCAACACGCGCCTCCCGTCACCCACCGCTGCGCGCAGTTCCGGCAGGAGGCGGCGCAGCTCGGAAGCGAGGGACGCTGCGGGTTCGGCCATGACGACGAAGACGGGTGAGCCGTGGGTGTCGGTGACCCAGGTTTCCTCGGTCGCCGGGACGGGGAACTTCAACCGGGTCGAGTAGATCTTCCCGATCTTCCTGCCTCCCTGATAGGCGCGCACATGCCCGTCAACATAGAGGACCGCGGCCAGGTCCTCCCCGCCCGGGCCCGTGGCATCCAGGTGGTGTTTGGCCAGGGAGGCCATCAAATCTTGGGCCTTGGCGGCCTGCGCGAGCTGGCTGATCTTCCGGCGGATCGTTTTCACTTCCGGGGCGCGGTCCAATCCCAACACCCTCCCCAGCTCGACCGGGTCGAAGCGGGTGGCTCCCTCGGCACGGGCTTCCCCGGCCAACGCCCGCAGCACCGCATCGACCAGGATCGTGTCGAGCCCGTAAAACCCGTCAGGCAAGGAACCGTAGGTGGCTTTAGCGCAGCCCAGCAGGCCGGTGGTTTCCAGTGCCGGGAAGGCCAGGAACAGCCCGGCATGGCGGATGTGGGCGGCCGGGGCAAACACCGGGGCCGCGCACGCAAGCAGACCGGCCCGTGCCGCGGCCCGCTCCCCGCCGCGGGCCGCCGGCACCGGCAGGACGGGCAGTTCTGCCGGTTCACGGCGTGCCGCGGCGTCGTGGTGGGAAGGGACGGGCGGTGCTCCCGTGGTGGCGGCCATGGCCAGGGCGCGCCGGACCGTGTCAGTGGAAACCCCGGTCGCTTCGGCAGTGGCACGCAGGCTCACACCACCGGCACGAACAGCCCTAATCTCTGCCGCCTTCGCCTCCGTCAGCAGCGACGGGCGCTTGGGGCCCTTCTTTACCGGCGCCAATCCCATCAGGCCAGCACCTTCCAGGGCCTTGCGCCAGCGCCGCAACGACTCCGTGTTCACACCGAACCCAGCCGCGACCTCGTTGACCTGGGCAGCACCGGTATCAACAAGTTGTGAGGCCGCCAACCGCCGCAGCCCGTCCTGGCCCGGCCCCCACACATAGGCCAGCTGCCCATTGATGAAGACCTTGCCGCCCGTTGCATCTTCCAACAGGGCTGCACGCTCGCCCAGAAGAACGGCGCCCAGATCCGGCAGCACGGGCAGAACGGTTTGGGAGGTCATTGAAACCATTGTTTCACCCACCCACACACAAAATCATCACACCCTTATTATCTCACAACAGGGATGAAATTAACAGCCCAGGCCACATGAGAAACAGCGGCAACTCAACGAACTACAAAACCCTCCCCACCACCATGTCCGGAGTCCTGGGCCTCGATGAAGTTGTAGAAATCCCTCGCGTCCGCAGGCTCCGGAGCGAAGAATGTCTCTCTCGTTGATGTGGCGTTGCCCATCGAAAATCACCTTCGTAAACGCGTTCGTTTTTTTCGTTTTTTCGTTTCCTAAGATATTAACTCCTCACGACATTTGAGTCCACATTTGAGTCGACGCGCCAGACATCGACGCGCGGCAGGCCTACCGGAGAAGCTACTGCAACGGCTCGACGTTCAAGACAAGCTCCTGCTTTTCACCCACGCCGGGGCTGACCGCGGTCAAATAGTAGACGTATTTGCCATCGTTCCCTGTGCCTGTACAGACGGGCGTGACTCCGCCAACATTGATCTGTCGCTGGCAAGTGCTGTCAACTTTCAGCGTGATGCCGGCCGGGAACGCAATGGCGAGCAAGTCAGACGGGGTGAACTCAATGTCCGTGCTCCATCGGCGGCTCATGCTGGGACAGGGATTGGTGGACATGCACAAAAATTGCTCCCCGCGAACGATTTCCGATAGTTGCGTCCAGCTAGGGGGAATGGCAAACCGGTTGACTCGCGCGACAAAGTCGTCGGTCACCTTGTTCTCGGCAGACCAAACGGCCATTATCGACGCGACACCGGCCCCGAAGACTACGATGACCGCAACCAGAATGAGGCCCACTAACTTCTTCACGATGCCCCTCTATGCACCCGCGCCATTTGTAACGGGAGGTTCACGCCCGGTACTTGGGACAACCGTCATCGTCGCATCCACATGGTCGGCGTGGACAACAGCGAGAACTTTTTCACCAAGGTTCACGAGTCGATAGTCGGTTGTTCCCAACGCATGCAGAAGAACCAACTGAAGGTAGGGAAATCCCGCTTCCTCCTTCGAAAAGCCCTCAATGGAATCCTTGAGGGCGGTGCCGACGAAGCTGAGTTTCTTGCCTTCGGATCGACCCGCAATGACCGCCCGCCCCAGGTCGCCGTCAGCGAAGAGCCCACGAACTGCCGCCAGGTATTCATCGCGGGATGAAACACGGACAAGCAGTGGCGGTGCCACTGTGTGCACCGTCTTGGGGATTGGCGCGACCACTGGCTTCTTTTTCTTCTTCCCCTGCTGGGGTTTCTTGGCGGCCACGAGGCTTTTCGCCGTCGTGCTTGTAGTAGGTGCCGTGGCCACCGGCGAAACCGCAGCGGCGGGCCCGGTGATGGGGATCTGGTGGTACTCGTCGGCTACCGACTTGAGGAGGGCGTTGACGATTCCGGCGCCAGGGAGGTTGGTCGACGCCACGATGACATATTTGTTGAGGTGGTGGAGGCGCCTGATGAGCGGAACAAAGCCGCCGTCTCCGCTGGCGATGACGAACACCTCGATCCACGGCGAGTCATGAGCCACGGCCAGGACGTCGACGCAGAGTTCGATGTCCGCGGCATTTTTGATGTTCTTGTCAAAGGAGAATATCTGGACGGGCTCGATGCCGTGCTCCAGCAATTCATGGCTGTAGGCCTGCATTTCAGGCCTGCCCCAGTTCGCGTAGGCCCGAACAAGTGCCGTTTTTGACCCGAGGCCACCAACGCGGACGGCCTGCTCAATTCCGCGGACGAACTCGCCGATGTGGACACCGGCCACATTGCCGGGAACACCGCCCCGCAGGTTCTCCATGTCCAAAAATATCGCCACATTTCTTTGCGGCGGCGCGTTCGTTCCCAATGCTTTTCCCCAATCGTCCCGCCAACCGGCGACATGTCTGGTTCTCAGGGTATCCCCCGGGCTATGGGCGGGGCCATGGACGGTTCAGGATTGACTACTTCATGATTCGATACCGCCTCAGTACCATCGAGTATGGACATGAACCTGAGGATCCCGGACGAGATGGACCAGCGGCTCGACGCCCTGGCAGCCGAGCAGCACATCTCCAAGTCGGCCTTGCTGTTGCAGGGCGCTGAACTGGTATTGCGAAGGGCCGGGCGAAGGCAGGACATCCATGACTCGTTCGACTTTGTGATGACCCACGACGCAGGGCTGATGAAGCGACTGGAGGATGCATGACCGCATACAGCTATTCGAGGAATTTTTGCCAATGAGCAGGCTGCTGATCGGTGTCTTCGTTGTCCTAGCCGGATGGTCCATTGCCTACTGGGGGAGGTACAGGGCTCCGCTGAAACGAAACTCAAGAATGGACAACCTGCTCGGAATCATCAACGTCGTCTGCATTGCCTTGCTTTGCCTTATCGCGGCTACGCTTCCCCTAGCCACGGGATTCGTGGGAATTCCCGTGTTGGGATTCGCCGCGGCAGCACTATTTCTAGCGTCGCTTTTCCTCTACCGGATTCGAGCGGCAGATTTGCGGATGGTACGGGCTAGCGGCCGCGGACGCCGCGGACTTCCAGTCAGTCAGAGGGAAATGACGAGGTGGCCCTACACGCTTGTTTATATGATCGGCTACGTCCTACTTGCGGCCTACATCGCAACGATTCTTGGCCATCTATAGCGGTGCTGGTGGCCTTGCACCGGTTACGGTACGTTCCGAATCATCGACCGCTGGCCCTGGTATAAATTGCTGGTCCAGCCGCCGACTGATCAAGAAGAAGTCATTTCATGAGTCACGTCAGGCAAATTCAGGCTTTGAAGCAG